>JBKJKH010000551.1:0-2569 GCA_046597595.1 Gemmatimonadaceae bacterium | reverse complement strand
CGCTGGCGAGGATGCCTGCTACCGCGGCGAGGATGAAGACCACACCGAATACTGCCGCCAACTTCTGCACCGTCGTTGACATCGGAGACTCCAGCGTGAGTGAGCGTCGTCGAGCGGGGAAGCGATCAAGGTGAACTTTGGCGTGGAAGGGATCGGAGCGCAACCATGCGCGCGGTGAACGAATGGGGGAAACGCTTCACATCCTCTTCACGTCCTCTTCACGTCCATAGGAACAGCGCGAGGCGATTGCCTCAGCTGCAATACGACGACGGCGACGGCAATCAGTGAGCCCCCGAGCAGCGTAGAGCGCGTCAGCGGCTGCGCCAGGACAAGCGCGGCGATCACGGCCGTAAAAAATGGCTCGATGGTCGAGACAATTGCCGTGCGAACGGGCCCAAGCGTCGCCAAACCACGAAGAAATAGCACGAACGCGAGGCTCGTGCAGACCAGCGCAAGCGTCACTATGGCCACCCACCCACCCCGAGTGACGGCGAATGTCCACTGGGCCATCACCGTCGTGATGACTGCAAACGCGACAGCGGCGCCGCCTCCGATCCACGCGGTGGCAACCGTTGCGGGCACCGGACCCTGCAGTTTCCCGATCAGCGGGATGTATGCCGCATACACCACGGCTGAGACGAGCGCGAGCGTCACACCTGTGGGATGATGCGCATCCCCTCCCCGGCGCGCGACAATGAACGCAATGCCGGCGAGCGACACACCCAACGCGATCAGCTTTCGCGCGTCGAGCGGCTCCGTCCGCCTGACCGCAGCGATCACCACCACCCACGCCGGATAGGTGTAGAAGAGAAAGCCGAGCGTAGCGGCGTCTATCCAGCGGAGTGACGAAAGACTCACGCCGGCGATGAGCGCCTGCCCTACGCCCCCAGCCACAAACAACCGGCGTGCGCGCGGTGGGTCCGCGACGAGATCGCGCCACGCCAAAGGGAACATCGCGACGCTCGCGATAACGTACCGCAGCGTGAGCACCGTGAAGAGGGTCGCGCCCGCGCTCGTTGCCACAACGACGAGCGTGCTGATGGTGGCGAAGCAACACGCCGAGAAGATGATCAGCCCCGTGGCAGCGGCACGCGACGGAGCGCGTGCCGGCAGGGCCGCTGACGTCAAAGAATCGTTCCGCGGAGGAGCAGCACCGCAACAGAGAAGTAAATCACGAGGCCGGTGACGTCGACGAGCGTAGCGACGAAGGGTGCGCTCGCGCTCGCCGGGTCGAAGCCAATGCGCTTCATGATGAACGGAAGCATTGATCCCGCGATGGTGCCGAAGGTCACGACTCCGAGCAGTGCAATGCCGACCGCGGCCGCCAGCGGAACGTAGTACGGCCCATAGTCGTAGAGGCCGAGACGCTGCCAGAGGACGATGCGCATCACGCCGATGACGCCGAGGATCGTGCCGAGCACGAGGCCCGACGGAATCTCGCGCTTGGCCACTTTCCACCAGTCGCGAAGCCCCACTTCCTGCAGCGCCAGCGCACGGATGATCAGCGACGTGGACTGCGACCCGGAATTCCCGCCCGAACTGATGATGAGAGGAATGAACAACGCGAGGACGGCGGCGCGCTCGAGTTCAATCTCGTAATAGCCCATCGCACTCGCGGTGAGCATCTCGCCGAGAAAGAGCGCGCTGAGCCAACCCGCGCGCTTGCGGATCATCTGGACGAAGCTGGTCTGGAGGTAGGGATCGTCGATCGCCTCCATGCCGCCCATCTTCTGCACGTCCTCGGTGCCTTCTTCCTGGATCGCGTCGATGACGTCATCGACGGTGACCACGCCAATGACGCGTCCGTCGATCTCGACGACCGGCAGCGCCATGAGGTCGTATTCCGAGATGAGCCGGGACACTTCTTCGCGGTCCGCGATCGGAGGCACGGACCGCACTTCACTCCACGCGATCTCCGACACCGGTACGCCCTCTGGCGCGGCAAGCAGTTCGCGAAGCGAGAGCACTCCGCGCAGTCGGCCCGCCTCATCGGTGATGTAGATCGCGTACAGCGCCTCCTTCCGTCCGCTGCGCGCCACGGCGCGCACATTCGCCAGCGCCTGCTCGATGGACAGCGTTTCAGGCACCGAGACGAACTCGGTGGTCATCAGGCCGCCGGCGGAATCGGGAGGGTACTCGAGGAGACGCTCGGTCTCTTCGCGTGCCCCCGGCTCCAGCTCATCGAGGATGTCGTCGGCGGTTTCTTCCTCGAGGGTCTCGAGGACGTCGGCACGATCGTCCGGCGTCATCTCGCCAACGAGTTCCGCAGCCCGCTCCGCGCTCATCGCCTCGAGCACTTCCGCGCGGAGGTCCTCGTTCAGGTATTCGAGGACGTCGGCGGCGCGATTGGCGGGGAGCGCGGCGAGGAGGGCAGGGACTTTGTCCCGCGGAAACGCCTCCGCGACGTCGGCGAGGTCCGCAGGGTGCAGCTCCTCGGTCTCGGCCGCGACGTTGTCCCGGTCCTCCTCGAGGAGGGCCAGGATGTCGGGCGCGAGGAGCAGCCCGATGGGTCGCTTCTCCGAGGAGTGGTCGGCCATCGCTGGGGCAGGAAAGAGCGCGCAAGTTAGGC
>JBKJKH010000232.1:0-5359 GCA_046597595.1 Gemmatimonadaceae bacterium | reverse complement strand
GCGCCTCCACCCATGCTGGCGCAGCAGATAGAATAACGCGATCAGGAGGATAGATCCCCCGAATTGCGTTACTCCTCCGATGAAGGCGATAGACTCTCGCATCTTGTATGACGACCGGCGTGCATGGAGCGAAACGTGACAAGACGGGAACAATGGGCGCTTGTTGGCACTGTGGCGGGTTGTGCCGGCGTCGCCCTCGTCCTCACCGTCGGCTGCACCCCCGGAATGGACGCATTGCGCCATCCGCCCGTGGAGATGGCTGCGACCACGTCAGGCATGTGGTCGAGCATGATTTACCTGACGCGTGTGGAGGGTGGGATCATTGCGGTCGACCTGGGGTGGGTGGGCAGCGAGCGAGTGCTGCGTGAGGCCCTCGGATCGATGGGCGCGACCCCAGCCGATGTGCGGTCGGTGTTCCTCACGCATAGCCACCGTGATCACATCGCGGCGTGGCGGCGCGTGAGCCAGGCGACCTTCTACCTGAGTGCGCCGGAATCCGCCTTGTTCGTGGGTGCGACCGAACACCGAGGACCGTTGACGCGCTTCGTGGAGCGCGTGCGCCGCACGCAGCTGCCCACGCCCGGCCAGCTGCGAATCAAGACGTTCTCGAGCGACACGCACTTTGTGTTCGGCCGCGACACGGTGCGCGCGTTTCCCCTTGCGGGCCACACTGCGGGCAGTGCGGCCTACCTCGTGCGCGAGCGCCTGTTTGTGGGCGATGCCGTGACTATGTTGCCACTCGTGGGCTTCGGACGCGCACGCTGGATCTACTCCGACGATGTGCGGCAGAGTACCGCCAGTGTTGCCGCGCTCTGGAAGACCCTGGCGGTCGATACGACCCGGGTCATCTGCACCGCGCACGGCAAGTGCGCACCGGACAGCGACGCGCTGCGCGCGGCTGCGTTGCATTGAAGCCGTCGCGGGAGCAACGTTCGACTCTCCCTTCTCCCTGGTCAGATGATTCATCTCGCATTGCTTCTCGCCGTCCAGCAGCCGCAGCCATCGCAGCCAATCGAGCGGCTCGTCGTGACACCGACGGTGCGCACGGTCGCCGCGGGTGATTCAGTGCGCCTGCGCGCACAGGCGTTTGATGCTAGCGGCCGCGAGATGCCCAACGTGCGCTATCGCTATGTGCAGGCCGGCGCGGGCTTCGAGGGCGCGCTGGATTCCACAGGGCTCTTCACGGCAGGGGCGCCGGGAAAGTTTCCCATCTCCGTCGTCGCGATCCTCCCAGGCATGCGCCCGAAAATCGAGACCATCACCATGATGATGGTTGCCGGCGCTGCGCGGCGCATCGCACTCAGCCCGATGGTCGGCGTGCTCGTTCCGGGACAGGGCGTGCTCGTTCGTGCGCACGTGTATTCGGCCGCGGGCGACGAGCGGTCCGGCGACCGGATGACGTGGCGCAGTTCAGCGCCCTCCGTGGCACGCGTCGACGAGAAAGGGATTCTTACGGCACTTGCACCTGGCCGAGCGACGATCACTGCGCGCGTGGGCGCCGCCGCACAGACGATGGATGTCCGCGTCAGCGGTGAGCGTATTGCATCGATCGTCGTGACGCCGTCGGCGCGGGAGGGTCGCACAGGCGACGTCCTGCGCATGCGCGCTGTAGCGCGCGACGCGGGCGGGAAGGAGATCACCGGCCTCACACCCACGTGGTCGATCACACCGGGACGTGGGGAGATTGATGCGGACGGCGCGTTCGTGGGTTATGAACCCGCCCAGTACGAGGTGACGGCACGCTTTGGATCACAGGCGGGAAGCACCGCCATCACCGTCTCTCCGCGCGATGCCCGCCGACCGGCCCAGGTAGTTGGGAAGGTGGTCGTCTCGGCGTTCCCCACGTCGGAAGTCTGGATTCACCCGAACGGCAAGGTCGCGTATCTCGGCACCGATTTCGGCGGTGATCGCGTTTATGCGATTGACATCAGCAATCCGGCGGCGCCTGTCATCGTCGACTCCATCACCGTGTCGGCGCGCAACATCAACGACATCATGACGACGCCGGATGGCAACTACATGGTGATCACGCGCGAGGGATCGGAAACGCGCAAGAACGGCATCGTCATCGCCGACACCCGCGACCCGCTGCACCCGAAGTTCCTCACCGAGTTTACCAATGATGTCACGGCCGGCGTGCACTCGGCGTTCATCCATCAGCAAGCCAGGTACGGGACCCACGTCTACCTCACCAACGACGGCACGGGGATGGTCCACATCGTGGACATCACCGACCCCGCCAACCCGCGTGAGGTCTCGCGGTGGGCCCCGCGCGCCGGATCAGCGGGACGGACGCTCCACGATGTCGATGTGCAGGACGGGTTGCTCTATGGCTCGTGGTGGAACGACGGGCTCGTGATTCTCGATGTGGGCAATGGCATCAAGGGCGGAACGCCCTCGAGCCCGAAACTCGTCAGCCAGCTCAAGTACGATCTCGATGCGCAGTACCGTGACCTCGAGCGCGAGCTCGGCACGGGATTCATCCGCGGCACCCATACGGCGTGGCGCTCGAGGAACTACGTCTTCATTGCCGACGAAGTGTTCGGCCTCGTCGACCTCAATCGCCTCACGAGCGGCCAGGCGTCACGCGCGTTCGGCAAGCTTCACGTGGTCGACGTCACGGATATCGAGAAGCCGCGGATTGTGGCGTGGTATGAGCCGGAGCTCGGCGGCGTGCACAACGTGTGGGTCGCTGGGGACACCCTGTACCTCGGCGCCTACAACGGGGGATTTCACGCATTCGATGTCAGCGGGGAACTGCGCGGCGATCTGCGCGCACAGGGTCGCGAGATTGCGTCATTCGTTCCCGCCGATCCGAAGGCCAAGGTGCCGAACGCAGCCATGACGTGGGGCGTTGTCGTGAATCCCAAAGACGGGCTCGCATACGTCAATGACCTGAATTCCGGCATGTGGATCGTGCGTCTCACTCCCAAGCCTGCGGTCGTCCCGTAGTGAGGGCTCGTTGCAGTGCGGAACTGTCCGGCTCTTTTCTCGTACCATGAGCATGCATTCCACGTTGCGCTTTGCGGCTGCGGCCGCGGTGATCTCCGCTTCGCTCGGGGCACAGGGGCCCGTGCGCCCACCTGCGCCACCGACGCAGGACTACCTGGTATGGGTCGGGCAGGAGGCGACGGACAAAGTGTCGCTCATTCGCTTCGGGCCGAAGGGTGCCCGCATCGAGCGCGACATCGTCACGGGGATCATGCCACTCGATCCGGACGGACCACATGGCGTGGCCGTCTCACCAGATGGTCGCTTCCTGTATGTCTCCACCGCTCATGGAACGCCGTACGGGCGTCTCTGGAAGTATGTCCTGTCCAACGACTCGCTCGCCGGGACGGTGGAGCTGGGCAACTTCCCCGCGACACTTCAGGTCACCCCCGATGGCCACTACGCGTACGTCGTCAACTTCAACCTGCACGGCGAGTCAGTGCCGTCGTCAGTGTCGGTCGTGTCCACCGAGGAGATGATCGAAGTCGCGCGCATCACGACGTGCGTGATGCCCCATGGGTCACGCATCAATGTGCAGGGCACGCGGCAGTATTCCGCGTGCATGATGAGCGACATGGTCGTGGAGATCGACACTCGCGAGCTGGGCACCGCGCGGCACTTCGTGGTTACCAAGGGCAAGGAAATGGTGATGAACGGCGCGCCGAACGTGCGCCTCGCGAAAGACTCGGGCTCGAGCCACGACGGGGGTGGTCACGGCATGGACAATCCCAAGCCTGGCGACATCGGCTGCTCGCCCACCTGGGCACAGCCCTCGGCCGATGGTGCAAAGGTGTACGTCGCCTGCAACAAGTCCAATGACATTGCCGAAATCGACGTCGCCACCGGCGCGGTGTCGCGCCGTATCCCAGCGCGAAACGGGGTGTACAACCTCGCGGTGTCGCCCGACGGCGCGTTGCTCGTGGCGACCAACAAGCGCGATCAATCGGTCTCAGTGATCGCGTTGTCGAGCGGCAGGGAACTGGCGCGGATTCCGACGCAGCGGAAGGTGGTGCACGGCGCAGCGATCTCACCTGACGGCAAGTATGCCTTCATCTCGGTTGAGGGCATTGGATCCGAGCCCGGCACCGTGGAAATTATCGATCTCGTGGCGCTCACGACGGTCGCGCGGGTGGATGTCGGACAGATGGCAGGCGGAATCGACTTCTGGAAGACGGAGCCTGCGAAGTAGCCGCTACTGTCCGATGCGTTTCAACGCGGCCTTGGCGTTCTCGTTGATCGGCTGGAGCTCGGGATCGGCGTCCTTGAGGATCGTCATCACCGCCTTGTAGTCCAGGACCGCGCGTGCCAGTTCATTGGCCGCTTCCATGGCGCGGGCGCGTTCGAGTCGCCAGAGTGTGCGCGTCAACGGCATTGCCCAGAAACGCAGCCCCGAGAACGCGCCGTCGCCGTTTCCGAGGAGTGCAGCGGCAGACGCCATCTCGCCGCGATCGTTGAAGGATCGCGCGATTCCCACCCGAATGGGATAGCAGCCGAGGAAGCAAAGCGATTCTCCGATGCGCTGAAGGTCGCGCAGCGCGGCAGTGGTATCTTTTGCAGTCGCGAGCGGCATCAGGGCCCGGGCAAGCTCGACGACGTATTTCGATTCGCGCGTTGCGGATGACCGCGCGATGGATTCGGCTCCGCGTTCAATCGTGCGCAGGAGGTCCGCGCGACCCATCTCCGCCGTTCGCCACAGCAATGCGTGGGGCTGGAAGGGGACGACGCCGTTGTTCGCCTGCGTGGCCCATGCCGCGCTCCACGCCGCCACGCTATCCGCGGAAAACCCGGGCGCGAGTGGCAGCTCATGCGCGACGGCCGCGATGCCACCGACCGCGCGCGCCTCGCGCCACCGGCCGCGCGACAGCAGGGTCGCCGCGATAATGGCGCGTTCCTGTGCCTGCAGCGGTTGTTGATGGCGCATCCGCAGCCGGGCCAGGCGCAGTGCAGTATTTGCCGAGTCGTGCACCATCGTGGCGTACGACATCGCGAGCGTGATGACGTCGCTGGACACGGAATCGACCGCCATCGTGCTGTCATCAGCCACCTGCGAATCGTGCACGCGCCGCAGGAGCGACAATCCGCGCGCCTCCAGACTCCGCGGGCTGCTGCGGTCCAGCGCGTCGAGGTACACGATGGCGGAGGGCCATCCGTATGCTTCCCACGCGCTATTGAACGCCGTGAGATACGGTGCGGCGAACGCCGAGTCGAGGCCAATCGCGCGCTCCGAGGCCGCGAGCACATCGATGTTCGAGGCGCCGAGATGCTGGAGTGATCCTGACCGCTCTTCGGCCGCCATCATCCAGATCTCGGGAACCTTCGGGTTCACCTGCACCGCAACGTCGATGACCGCCTTGAGCTTGTCGAGCGT
>JBKJKH010000080.1:0-3464 GCA_046597595.1 Gemmatimonadaceae bacterium | reverse complement strand
CTTCCGCAGCGCGGCGAGCACGATGTCCGGGTCGGGCTTCGATCGCTCGGCGTCGTCCGCCGACGCGGCGGCCTCGATCAGGTCGCCGACGCCAGCCTGCTCGAGCAGTGCGTGCACCTCATCCGAGGTGGCCGAGGTCGCCACCACGAGCTGGAGATTTCGCGATACCAGGTACTCGAGCAACGCTCGCGCCCCCGGCGTCGGCCGCAGGCCGCGCAGCTCGTCGCGACGAAAGATCTCGCCTCGCGTCTCACCGATTCGTTCCGCCTCGTCACTGTCGGGGTCCAGGCCACTCACCTCCGGGAGCAGCTTGTCGCCGCCCATGCCGATGCGCGAGCGGATCTCGTCGAACGGGACGACGTACCCATGTTCCGCCAGTGCGCTCCCCCATGCGCGGGCATGCGCATCGTTGCTGTCGATGAGCGTTCCGTCGATGTCGAGCAGAACGGTATGAAGCGCGGCGCCCGGAGCGCGTGGAGAGGTTGCCATGAGCAGCCGTAGGTCAAAAGCAGTGCCGAGTGCGCCGCTCGCCCCTAGCTTTCGCCCCTGCGCGCCAACTCTCGCCCCATCGTATGACCGATTCCACGCTGCCTGATTCCCGCGCCATCCGCATGCGCTGCCTCGAGATCCTCGTCGCCGTGATCTGGGTGGCAGGTGTCATCGCTGCGACGATGCAGCAGGGCATGTCGCACCCGAACAACAACTTCCTGATCTTCCGCGCCGCCTCGCAGCACCTGCTCCATGGACAGGATCTCTACGCCGCGTATCCGCTGGAGCACGTCGATTTCTACAAGTACAGTCCGACCTTCGCGCTGCTGTTCCTGCCGTTTGCCCTTCCACCGTTTCTCCTGTCGCTCCTGCTGTGGAACACGCTCAACGCCGTCGTCCTGTACGTGGCGCTCGGCGCGGTGCTGCCCCGGAACGCAGCGACCGCGGCGCGGGCCATCGTGTTTCTCGACATGCTGGGGTCACTACAGAATGCGCAGAGCAATGCGCTCGTCGCGGGCCTCATCATCCTGACTTTCGCGTCGTACGAACGTCGACACACCATGATGGGCAGTCTCGCGACGGCGATCGGTACGAATGTGAAGCTGTTTCCGCTCGTGGGTGCGAGCTTCGCCATCTTTCACCCGCGCAAGCTGCGGGTCGCCGTTGCGCTCACCGCGTCGTTCGTCGGTCTCGCGCTGTTGCCGTTGCTCGTCACGACGCCGTCCATGCTGCGCGCGCAATTCGCGTCGTGGCGAGCGATCGGGGCGGCCGACACGCTCAAGCGCGGATACTCGGTGATGGAGCACGTGCAGCTGCTCTTCCAGTTCGGACTACCGAACCTCCCCATTCAGCTCGTGGGAGTAGCCGTCCTGCTGGCGCCGGTGCTGGCTCGGCGAGAACGATGGGGCGACTGGCGCTTTCGCCGCGCGTATTTGTGTTCGGTGCTCGTGTTCTGCATCCTCTTCAACCACCTGGCCGAGAGCCCCGGCTTCGTCGTCGCCGTCGCCGGCGTCGCCATCTGGTTCATGGCGCTCGAGCGTCGGGGTCGGTGGTCGTGGGCGCTGTTCGCGCTGTTCCTCGTGGGTACGGTGCTGTCATCGTCGGACGCGATGCCCGTGTGGATACAGCGTCACCTGTTCGATCCGTATCGCCTCAAGACGATTCCGCTGTTGATCGTGTGGGTCGTCATGCAGCGTGCACTCTGGCGCCGCGCGACGCCCAGCCCGTCGGTGGAGATGCACCCAACGAGCTGAGCATGCTGACGCCGTGGCGCGGGGGCCGAGCTACCCGGCGCTGATGGTGTTACGGCAGCTTCGCCTGTATCTGCTTGGCGCGATCCAGGTGCTGCTGCACGATCGGCGCGGCCTTCTCGATCATCGCCTTCAGCTCCGCGTTCTTCGTGGCTCCAACGGCCGCCTGCGCGGCGGCGAGCACCTGCTGGTGATGCATCACCGCGTGATCGATGTAGAACCGGTCGAGGGCTGCGCCGCGAGGCATGGCCGTAATGCTCATGCTGTCCGCCACCGCGGCGTCATGAGCGCTGGTGACGTCTCCGGCCGGCATTGCCGGACTGATGTTGGTCTTGGTAGCGAGCGCCTGACCGCCTGCGCGCAGGGCATGATGATCGCGCATCATGTCGCGACCGTAGGCCTTGATGTCCGGGTTGATGCCGCGCGCCGCACCGATTGCACCCGTGCTGCTGTCGGCGATGTTGCCCTGGTCCAGCATCGCGAGGATGTTGCCGTCGCTCATCGCAGGCGCAGCTGGCGTCGGCGTCGCTGTGCCGGACATGGGGGCCGCCTTCGAGTCGGCGACAGAGGCGCCATTGCCGGCGGAATTGCCTTTCGAGCAGGCGACGACGAGCGCGGCCGCGCACGCGAGGGCGACAGGGGTACGGCGGGATGCTGGGGACATCGGTCCTCCTGACTGGTTTCAGTCGCTCTTGCAGAATGCGACCTCATCCGCGGGCAAGAAGCATACACATCGCGCGAGATAAGACCATTTCCTCAGCATGGCGTGAGGGATGCCTTAGTAGTGGGAGAACCTCACGCGCAGACGGAAGATTTTGGCGCACGAGTGTTTCGAGTTTCGCGCGCGGATCGAATCGAGACAGGCGGGGGTAACGCTATGGGTCGTGACATTCGCCGGAGTGTGCCGATGCATCGTCGATCGAAGGCAGCGCTGGCTGTCGTGTGTGGAACGGGAGTCGTGCTCGCGCTTGCATTCAGCGAGGGCGGATTCTCGCGCGTCCGCATTGCTGGCCTGTCGGAGCAGGTGGCCGACGTCGCCTCGACGCTGTCCGGGCAGGCGAAGCTGGTGACCGACGCGACGTCCACGGGCCGGCACATGGGCTTCGACACGGGCACGTATCCGGGCGATGCCGCCATGCGCGCGTGGCGCAGCGGCGGAGCGCCGTACGAATGGACCGGGTATTATCTCCCCGCCCCGTGTCATCAGGATGAAGGATGGTCGGGCAAGCGCGCGACGCTGACGTCGATGGGCTACGGTCTCGCCGTGATCTACGTGGGACAGCAGACGTGGGGACGCATGCCCGGCAAGCCGCATCTCGTGCCCGTGACGATGTCGAAGAAAGTGCGGTCGCGTGTCGGCCGCGGCGCGAACCGTCGCTGGGTGACGCGATCCGTGCGGAAGACGGTGATGCGCAAGGCGCCGCCTCCGGCCAGGGACGCCACCTGCAACGCCGACTTCGTCACGGCGGCTCGCGGTGTGACCGAAGCGCAGGACGCGGTCGCTCGCACGGAGCGCGAGGGCTTCCCGCGCGGCACGACCGTATTCCTCGATGTGGAGTACATGGATTTCACACCGAAGCCGATGCGCGAGTACTACTCGGCCTGGGTTCGCACGGTGCTCGCCGACGGCCGCTATCGGCCGGGCATCTACGTGCACACGAACAATGCGAACATCGTCTACGACGATGTGAAGCGGGAATATCTCGCCGCCGGACTCGGCGACGA
>JBKJKH010000638.1:0-2752 GCA_046597595.1 Gemmatimonadaceae bacterium | reverse complement strand
ATCGCGCTGCACCTGATCGCCTCGCCGCTGGCAGCTCAGGCACCCTGCACGTTTGTCGGCGGCACCACCTGCTCGCTCGCTCCGCATAACCTCGACGCCACCGTCGTCGCGCTGGGCAAGCTGTCGATCACGGGAACAGGAACAACCGCGATCCCATCGGGCATTGCCGACTTCGAGGCCTCCGAGACCACACTGGGCACCGCGGTCACCGGCCCGGTGATTTCGTCGAAGTCGAACAAGACGTTCTCGGTGACCATGGGGTATCCGGCGAACTTCACTAATTTCGCCGCCACACCGATCTCGAAGCCGCAGAACCAAGCCGCCTTCCGCTTCATCGCGCCGGGCGCCTGCAACGCAGACGACGTGGGGTACGCGGCGCTCGCCGGAACGAGCGTCACCATCCATAGCAGCATCGCGCCGACGACGATCGACCGGCAGGTGTGCGTGAAAGTGAAATGGCTGTGGGCCAGCGACGGCCCGGGCACCTACCGTCTGCCGGTCGTCTTCACCATCACCGCCCCGTGATACGCGATCAGTTCGCGGGATGATGAGCTACGCTATGCCAAGACACGGTCTCACAGACAGGCGCGCCCGTTCGGGCGCGCCTGCGCTGCTCTGGCGAGGTGCGTCCGCAGGCTGGAATACGGCCCGCTGCGTGATCGCCGCCGCGATCGCGCTCTCCGCGGCGACGGTGGAAGCGGGCGCGCAGCTGCTCGTCGAGCCGCTCGAGGTGGTGCTGATGCCGGGTTCCAACCCGACGTCCTCCTTCACGATCACGAACGAGGGGAAGACCGCGGTCCAGGCCAGCCTTGCGTTCGAGGATTGGGACCGTGACGACATGGGCCTCAACCGGTTCTATGCCCCGGGGACGCAGGCCGGGAGTTGCGGCCGCATGGTGCGCGTCTTCCCCGAGGCCATCCGCCTCGAGCCAAGGCAGTCGGGCGTAGTGCGCGTCATGCTCGTCGACGCGGACACGGCGCGCCGCGCGTGCTGGAGCATCGTGTTCGTCGAGACTCGCGAACCGCCTTCACAAGCGCAGCGCCAGATCACCTTCTCCTTGCGCACTGGAGTCAAGATCTACATCGAGCTGCCGACCCTTGCCAGAGAAGGCTCTGTCGAGGACATGAATTTCCAGCCACACCTGCGCTATGAGGACGGCGGTACACGCGCCGTGGTCGATAGCACGCAGAAAGATGCGGTCGTCGCGTTCCGCAATTCCGGCGGCGTGCAGTTGCGCGCGCACGGCGCTATGGAAATCCGGCGGCTCGACAATTCACTGGTGAACAAAATCGACGTCGACGAGATCCCCGTGCTGCCGGGCGCCAGGCGCCTCATACGCTTCCCGATTCCGGCCAACCTCGCGCCGGGTCGCTATGTGCTGCTCGCGCTCCTCGACTACGGAGGCGACGAGCTCGCCGCCGGCCAGCTCGAGTACGAGGTGCGCTAGCCATGCGCAAGCATGTCGCGATTCGCACGCTGTCGCTCCTCACCGGGGCGCTGGCTGGCGCGATCGTCATGCTCGCCCTCCTGCCGGGACGTCTGCGCGCGCAGAACTCCCTGACCATAAGCAGCGCCACGGCAACGATCCCGCAGCCCGGCGTCGCCGAGTACGACAACGGATTTTCTGCTTCGACATCCTTCACGTTCACGATGGATCTGACGTCCGGTGGCTCCGGCTTCAACCGCATCCTGGCGGTGCGGATCCGGTGCCAGAGCGTGACGAACGGGAAGGCGTGCACGGATGTGCAGTGGCGGTCGAATCCTGATGTTTCAACGTTCACCGACATGACGACCTCGTTCGTCACCGTGCAGACGCGCTGTATCCAGCGCGGTTCGGCTGCCCCTGCGGGCTGTCCGGTCGGCATCACTGCCGCCCCTGATCCGTACGTCGGCACGATCGACCTGCGCATGAAGCTTTCCTGGGCGGTGGACGCACCAGCCGCCTACGATGCGACAATTCGCGTCACGCTGGACGTGTACCGCCAGTGACGCTCCAACGCCGCCGCCTCTTTCTCTCCCGCCCGATGACGGCGGTTCTTGTCGTGGTGGCGCTCGGCTCGACAACCGCGGGTGCACAGCGCGCCCCCGCAGCGGTTTCGCCGGCTGCGGCTCGCTCCGCTCCACGCATCGCCCCCGTAAGACGCGGTGCTGACAACACGCCACATCGTGACGCACCGGTCCTCGCGACGGCCAAGCCACGCAGCGTGCAACTCGTCACGGTCCCGATTCCCGCGGGCTTCCCGCGGGATCGCGCGATCACGTACGCCGTGACGTCGACTGGCGCCGCGTCGATTCTTGGTCGCCGGGAAGGAACACTCGATCCTCGTTGGACGCGCGATCCGCGCGTCCTCGTGACGATTGGTGTCCAGGCCGCAGCGCTCGCCGGGCGCAGTACGGTCGCCGAAGTGTTGTTCAGCGCCGCAGGTACCGATCCCGCAATCGTGCCCGTGGATCTCGAGGTCGAGCCACTGCGCCGGGTGTCGGTCATGACGAGTACGCAGCTCGTCATCGCCAGTCCCGGAGAGGACGCGCGCATCCGGTTCCGCGTGACGAACACCGGCAACGCCGCCGACACCGTTTCCATCCGCGTGGAAGCGCCCGCGAACTGGGAAGCGCGCGTCGATGCGCGCTCACGGCGCATGGCCCTCGACATGCTCAGCTCTGCTGACGGGCTCGTGCTCGTGCGCGTCCCGCGCAACATCACCGGCGCCGCACCGATCGCCATCATCGTCGAGGGCGAAGACGGCGAGCG
>JBKJKH010000440.1:0-2633 GCA_046597595.1 Gemmatimonadaceae bacterium | reverse complement strand
GTCCTTCCGGTCCATGTGCGGACACGAGAAGTTGCATTCGATCCCGTCAGCGCCCGCGTCCTGCACGCCTTCGGTGAGCGTCTGCCAGTTCCGCAGCTCCTTGTCACTCCCCGAGCCTGCCATGATCGAGGCGATGACAACTTTCGTGGGATGCTCCTTCTTGAGCCGCTGGATCAACGGGATCCAGTAGTCGAGCCCCAGGTCGGAGATGAGCTCCCAGTTCCACGAGCCGTGCAGCGCCGCACCCGGCTGCTTCTTCATCGACACGTAATTGTCGTCGGGATTCGTGCGAAAAAATTTCGTCCGCGCGCCCACGACATTGACCACGGGATGAAGGCCGATCGTCTTGACGACGACCCCGCCCCAGCCGGCGTCGAATGCCCGCAGGATATTCCGCTCCGACTCGGTCGGCGGCGCCGAGGAGAGCAGGAAGGGATTCTCGAACTTGATCCCGGTGAACGTGGTGGAGATGTCTGCCATGATGTCGCTCCTCAGCTCATCCAGTTGGTGCCCGCTTCACGATTCCACTTGGTCGTGATCTTCTTTGATTTCGTCCAGAACTCGATCGAGCCGCGGCCCGTGATATCCCCAACACCGAACTTCGACTCGTTCCAGCCCCCGAACGAAAAGGGCTCGCGGGGGACCGGGACGCCGACGTTGACGCCGACCATCCCCGCGCTCGCCTTCTCCATCACGTAGCGCGCGACACTGCCGCTTTCCGTATACACGGACGCCGCGTTGCCGTACGGGCTCGCATTCTCCACCGCGAGAGCTTCGTCCACGTCTTTCGTGCGAATGATCGCGAGGACCGGCCCGAAGACTTCATCCTGCGCGATCTTCATGTCGGGGCGCACAAAGTCAATCACCGTCGCGCCCACGTAATAGCCATCTTCGTGGCCGGGCACCGTCACATTCCGGCCGTCAACAAGCACTTTCGCACCCGCTGCTTCGGCTTCGTTGATGTAACCGATGATGCGATCCCTGGCTTCGGCAGAAATCACCGGGCCGATGTCCTTCCCCGCCACGATCTTGCGAGCGTATTCCGTCATGCGCTCGACGATGTGATCCGTCTTCGCGACCGCGACCATGACGGACGCTGCCATGCACCGCTGGCCCGCGCATCCCGACATGGACGCCACGATGTTCGTCGCCGCCATCTCCGGGTCGGCATCCGGCATCACGATGAGGTGGTTCTTGGCGCCGCCGAGTGCGAGGACGCGCTTGAGATTCGCGCTGCCGCGGCGGTAGACGAGCTTCGCGATCTTCGTCGAACCCACGAAGCTGATCGCCTCGATCCCCGAGTGGTCGCAGATTGCCTCGACCGCGTCCTTTCCACCGTGCACAACCTGAAAAATGCCGTCGGGGAGGCCGGACTCGCGCAACAGGTCAGCAATCCGTCCCGCCGAAAGCGGCACGAGCTCCGACGGCTTCAGGATCAGCGCATTGCCGAGGGCGATCGCGTTCGGGATCGTCCAGTTCGGCACCATGTTCGGGAAGTTGAACGGCGTGATTGACGCCACGACGCCCACCGGATGCTTCTCGATCCGGCACTCTACTCCGCGGCTGACCTCGAGCACTTCACCACCTGTCATCTGCGGCAGGGAGCACGCGAATTCCGTCAACTCGATCGCCTTCGACACCTCGGCCCTGGCTTCGCTGGCGATCTTTCCATTTTCTTCGGTGACCAGCGCCGCCAGCTCGTCGATGTGTTCCTCGAGCAGGCGCTTGTACTTGAAGAAGACCTGTACGCGTTCCTTAATGGGAATCGCGGCCCATTTCGGTTGTGCCTCGCGCGCGATGCGAACGGCGTCGTCGATCTCGGCGTGCGTGGACAGGGGAACGCGGGAGATCACGCGTCCCGTGCTCGGATCAAAGACGTCGAGCGCGGGCAACGATGGGTCGACGAAGCTGCCGCCGACATAGTTGCGCGCCGTCGGGTACTTGAGAGCTGTGCTGGGCATATGCCAACATACGACGCGGCGAGCGGGTGAAGCAATCACTTCCTCTATGGAAGTGGACTGCGTCGCTTTCACGACTCCCGCCTACTCCCCGATATCCTCGGCCCACAGGTCCGGGCGCGACGCGATAAATGCCCGCATCAGCTCGACACACTCGGCATCGTCAACGACCTCGAGCGTCACGCCGCGACTCCGCGTGTAGTCTTCCGGGCCACGGAACGTCTGATTCTCGCCGATCACGACACGGGGAATCTCGTACAGGAGGATTGCGCCGCTGCACATGTCGCACGGCGAAAGCGTCGAATAGATCGTCGCGCGCCGATAGTCGGCGGCCCGCAGCCGGCCGGCATTCTCGAGGCAGTCCATCTCGGCGTGCAGCACGGCGCTCCCTTTCTGCACGCGCCGGTTATGGCCGCGTCCGACGATCGTTCCGTCGATGACCAGGACGGAGCCGATGGGAATCCCGCCTTCGGCGAGACCCGTGCGCGCCTCATCGATAGCAGCTCTGAGGAAGTCATCCATGCGAGGAAGATATCTCGCGTCCGCTGCCTCGCACTCGTAGCTTCTCGCGCAATGCTCCTCCTCGCGCTCGTCATCATCGCCGCGACCATCGTCCTGATGGTCCGTCGAGTCGAGGTGCGACTCGTGCTGCTCGGCGGAGGCATTGCGCTGGCT
>JBKJKH010000412.1:0-2655 GCA_046597595.1 Gemmatimonadaceae bacterium | reverse complement strand
CACGTGCAACGGCGCATCGGCGTGCGTGCCGACGTGCGGACTCGACGTGATGCTCGACACGTTCACGGGAGCACCGCTGGCGATGGTCGCCGGCCAACCGCAACTGAACGCCGTGTCGCCCGGCCACTCGGGTGTGCCCGGACGCACAGCGATGCTGATGTCGATCAAGCGCCTTCCCACAGCGATGTTCGTCAGGGCGTGGCGCTTGGTGCGCTGCCGAAGAACTGTGCACGCCCTTCCCACAGCTGGGGAAAGAATCGCTGCCCGACCGTTCGCTGGAGATACCGGGCGCCAAGCGTGCCGCCGCTGCCGGTGGTTCCCGGGCCGATCACGCGCTCGACGAGCTGCACGTGGAGAAAACGCCACCGCGCAAACTGCTGCTCGTATTCCAGGAACGACTCCGCGAGAAAAAACAGTGTGCTCGGCGCCGCACCGGTATAGAGTGATTCCACCGTCTGTGCCGACTTCTCAACCAGCGACAGAAAGAGGGATTCAAGCGTGGGGCGGTCGAGTGCGCGCTGCACGATGGGTGGCATGGCACCGTGTTCCGTGAGCGCCTGCAGGAAATGGGGATCGCGCAACCCGGACGCCGCCTCGATGGCGCGGAACTGGACGCTTTGCGAGCCGCTCGAAGTGCCGAGGTAGCCGCGGAATTGCGCGAAGTGCTGTGGCGGGAGCGTTTCGAGGGACGAGAGTTGCGCGGTCACGATTCGCACCAGTGCGTTGACGCGATTCGTGCTCCAGAGCGCAAAGCCGGCGTCGCCCGCCTCCATCGCGGCGATGAGGCCATCGAGTTCGTGGAGGATGACCTTGAACCACAGCTCACTCGACTGGTGCACGACGATGAACAGCAGCTCATCCCGATGCTCCGGCTCCGATCGCGGCTTCTGCAGCGCGAGCAATTCGTCCAGCGCGAGATAAGACCCGTATTCGACGGTGCCGTCGTCAGCCACGTGCTCTCCGCAGTCGCTCAGAAGGTCGAGACGTCAAGCGTGGAGACATCCTCCACGCGCATGGTCTCGGAAGTGTAGTACGGCTCGCCGTATGCGCAGCGAATGAGCGAGCCATAGTGCGCTCCCTGTTGCCGGACGCGCTCGATCAGCGGGGAGCCCGTCGGGTAGATCTCGCCTGCTTGCGTGGCACCCGCAAACTGGGAGGCGTAGCAGGCGATGGCTTCGAGCTTCTTCTCGAAGACAGCAGACACATCGACGACGAAGGTGGGTTTGTCGAAGTCCTCGCGGAAGCTCAGCGCGTGAATGACCTTGAACGGGCGCCAGACGGGAACGTCGGGCGCGAGTCGCGAGAGCCCTGCCACGAAACACGCATCGCGCACGAGTTCAGCGGCCGCGCGGTGGTCCGGATGCCGGCCCTTGAGTGCGGGCGCAATCACGATGCGCGGCCGAACGCGGCGGATCACCACGGCGAGGGCAGCGCGGGTGTCCGGCGTGTTGACGATCCCGGCGTCCGGGAGTCCAAGATTTTCGCGGGAACTGACTCCAAGGACGCCGGCGGCGTCGGAGGCCTCCTGGGCGCGCAGGTCCGCACTGCCCCTGGTGCCCATCTCGCCCTGTGTGAGGTCGATGATGGCGGTCCGCCGTCCGTGCAACGCGGCCACGAGCAGGGCGCCACCGCAGGTGAGCTCTACATCATCGCGATGCGCGGCGATCGCGAGTACGTCAACCGAATGCATGGGCGGGAAGTCTACGGTCTCGGCGCCGGGCGAACCAGTTGCCAGCATCGGTTGATGGTCGCACTTTTCATGGCATGAAGCAGCGCCTTTCCCTCACGCACATCTTTGTCGCCGGCGTTCTGGTCGCGGGGCTGTGGATCGGCACGCGCCTGGAGCCGGCGCTGTCAGCCGCCGCTGCCCCGCCTCCGCCGCTCAAAGTGACCGAACTGAAAGGCACTGACGGGTCGCGCGCCCGCGTGGCGGAGTTGAAAGGCGAAACCGTGGTCATGCTGTCGTCGGAGAGTTGCGGCTATTGCAAGGAGACCTTGCGCGAGCTGCAGAAGCATGCGAACGGCAAGGCGGCGAGTGGCCTGTGGGTGGTCAACCTGGAGGGCGCGACGTCGGCGGATGAGATGCTTCGCGGAGCAGGTATCGCGGGGGCGCGGGCACTTGGCCCTGCGACGTCCGCGACGCAAACGCTCCTCACGTTCCAGACCCCCGGCACGCCGGTGTTCGCGGTTCTGGACTCCACGGGGGCGATCGTGCGCGTGCTGTCCGGGTATCCGGGGAGGGAGAAGATGCGCGACTGGTTCGCGACGATGCTCCGAGAGGGAGCGTGACGACAGCCCCCATATTGAGGTAGGCTGAATGGCAGACGAGCGACAGCTGGGCGAGCTGCTTTTCGAGCTCAAACGTGTGGGCGTGGATCCGAACACGCTCAGCGCCGGGCTGGCGGTGCGTCCGGAACACGCGATCAAGGCGCTACAGTCACTCCCGGCGGGGGCGGGGCCGGCGGCCTTCCTGGCGAGCCTGCGTGAGGCGACGAACCAGTCGGCGGGACTGATTCGGACAGAAGAGGACTGACACCGGGATTGCCGCACGGTGTCGCCATGCCGGACTGTGCACGCGCTCCGCAGTCGGTGTGGCAGCACCACAACAGGCAGCGTGTCCGAAGGCTCGCGTAGGCAGTCCAAAGCGTCCGGAAG
>JBKJKH010000216.1:0-2734 GCA_046597595.1 Gemmatimonadaceae bacterium | reverse complement strand
GTCATCGATCGCGTGCGAAGCTCGGAGCACGCCCGCCTGCCCGTGTATCGGGAGACCGTCGATGAAGTGGTCGGCATGCTCTACGCCAAGGACCTGCTCCCGGCGGTCGTCGCGGGGGAAGCACCAGCGCAGGGCTGGCAGTCGCTCATGCGCTCGACGTTGTTCATCCCCCCCACCAAGCCGGTGGATGAGCAGCTGCGGGAGTTTCGTGCGCCCGGGACCCACATCGCGATTGTCGTCGACGAGTACGGTGGCACGGCGGGCCTCGTCACCATTGAGGACGTGCTCGAGGAACTCGTTGGCGAGATTCGGGACGAATACGACGACGAAGCGCCCGATGTGGAGGAGGAAGATGGGATGCGCTGGTGGGTGAGTGCGCGCATCACGCTCGACGAGCTGTCGGATCTTATCCGTCACGATTTCCGGCGCGATGGCATCACCACCGTCGGCGGGCTCGTCTACGACTCGCTGGGCCGGGTACCGCGTGCCGGAGAGGAGTTGGCGATCGACAACTTTCGCATCATCGTCGAGCGCGTCGTGAAGCGTCGTATCCAGCGGGTGTACTTCGAACGCACGGACGAGCCGGATGAGGACCGCGACGCCGGTCAGCCCTGGGAACGCCCGTGAGCCGTAACGTTGCGTTCGCGCTCTTGCTGTTCGGAGTGGCCTGGTTCACTGCGGCGGCAACTGCCGTGCGTTCGGCGAGCCGCATCTGGCTGCGTCACTGGGCGGAGCGACGCCTGCGAGGGAGCGCGCGCGCAGAACCGCTGCTCGACCGCCCGCAGCGCCTGCTCGTCACCTCCGGAGCCGCGAATGCCGTCCTGTTTTTCTGGACCGGGATTGTGTTCGGGACATCGCCGCGGACGCCGCTCGCAATGGTGACCGAGGGGGCGGTGCTCGTGGTGACCTTTCACGTGTTCGGGCAATTGCTGCCGCGCGCGGCGGGGCGGCGCTGGGCAACATCGCTCCTGCCAGTCCTCGTGTTGCCGCTGCGCCTGCTCGACGTGCTCGTGTGGCCGGTGGCGCGGGGAGTGCGGGCACTGGTGCGTTCCGGTGAGCCGCGCGCGAGCACGGCGGAAGAAGCGCGCGAGGAACTGCAGGACCTGCTGCGCGAAGGAGAGCTCGAAGGTGTTGGGGAGCGGGAAGAGATCGAGCTGATCAGCGGAGTGGTCCAGTTCGGGGCCAAGTCGGTGCGCATGGTGATGACACCGCGCGCCTCGGTGTTTGCGATCGACGAATCGCTGCCGCCGAAGGACATCGCGCGCGAGGTCGCGCAGGCGAACTATTCGCGTGTGCCGGTCTTCTCCGGCACGCTCGACACGATCAAGGGCATGCTGTACACGTTCGACATTCTCAAGGCGGGCGCGACGCGCTTGCCGCCTCTGCGGCCGGTCGGCGACGCACAGGCAGAATCCCGCTGCGATGAACTGCTGTATCGCATGTTGCGCCAGCGCCAGCATCTCGCGGCGGTGCGCGAAACGGACGGCACGCTCTCCGGGATCGTGACGCTGGAAGACCTGCTCGAAGAGCTGGTCGGCGAGATCCGGGATGAACACGACGAACCGGCGCCCATCGTGGACACGAGCATCCGTTGAGCAACGCGCTCCCCGTTTCGTTGCACCCGTTGCTCGAGGGCTTTGGCGCGAGAAAGCCCGCAGCACTCGCGCGCGCGCTGTCCATTGTCGAGAACAGGCGGAAGGGCGCCGATGAACTGCAGGCCGCGCTGCATTCACGGATGGGCCACGCGCGCCGTATCGGGGTCACCGGTCCGCCTGGGGCAGGGAAGAGCACCCTCACCACCGTCATGACCGCGGCGTTTCGCGCGCGCAATGAGACGGTTGCCGTCCTAGCCGTTGATCCGACGTCGCCCTTCACCGGCGGTGCGCTGCTCGGCGACCGCATCCGGATGGAATCAGTGGCGCTCGATCCCGGCGTCTTCATTCGCTCGATGGCAACCCGCGGCTCGCTCGGGGGACTTGCCGCCGCAGCGCGCGAGGCGGCGGATGTGCTCGACGCGTACGGGTTTGACCAGATCCTCATCGAGACCGTCGGCGTTGGCCAGAGCGAACTGGATATCGCGCGCACGGCAGACTCGAGTATCGTCGTCCTCGTGCCCGAGTCCGGAGATTCGATTCAGACGCTCAAGGCGGGGCTGATGGAGATCGCGGACATCTTCGTCGTGAACAAGGCCGACCGGCCAGGCGCTGATCGCGTGCGCATGGACATCGAGATGATGCTTGGCCTGCGCATGGGCGCGTCGGACCACGCGCCGGCGCACCATGGGATCGACTTGAAGGCGATGGCCGAAGCGAAGCGAGAAGAGACGCGACGCGCGATGAATCCCGCGAAGGCCGCACGCGATGCCGCAACGGCACAGGGCACCGAGCGCTGGACGCCGCCGGTACTCGGCACCATCGCGCAGAAAGGCGAGGGCGTCGACGCCGTCCTGGCGGCCATCGACCGTCACTTTCATTATCTTGCGACGAGCGGCACGCTGCGGGAGCGGCGGCGGGCGCGATTACGGGAGCGGGTCATCGAGGTGACCGAGTCGCTCGTTCGCGGGCGCCTCTGGAACGACGCGGGCACGCGCTCGATGCTCGACGAACGATTGGACGCGGTCGAGCGGGGTGAGCAATCGCCCTTTGTGGTCGCGCAGGAACTGCTGGCGCGGTCTGGTGCAACTCTCACCCGGACGGACGGATGACGTCGACCCCTGACATTCACGGTAGCCTGA
>JBKJKH010000156.1:0-5473 GCA_046597595.1 Gemmatimonadaceae bacterium | reverse complement strand
GTGGCGCGCAGGCGGGCGAACACGGCATCGAGACGCGCCGTCTGGGCATGCGCGGACGCAGCGAATCCCGCAAGCGCAGTGAGCAGTGCCAGGAGGAGCGAGTAGATGGCGAATGTGCGACGCACGGTGCCGTCGGCGTCCGCTGCGGCAACCCGCGCCTTCCCATATCGTGCCTGCGGCATCTTTATCCCCTCTGGGCGGCCCGCTGCCCCGTTTGTCGTCCAGACTTTCGTCCGAGAGAACTCACGTATGCCTATTATCAGAATCAGTGCCAGCGGCGCAGAAACACTCCCTGCGTACCTGTCCACCCCGCTTCGTGAGAGTGGACACGGCGTCGTGGTGATACAGGAGATCTTCGGCGTGAATGAGGGGCTGCGCGCGACAGTAGATGCGTTGGCGCAGCATGGGTACATCGCCCTCGCGCCCGACCTCTTCTGGCGGCTCGCACCCGATCCCGCGCTGAGCGGCCACTCTGCGGAAGACGGCTCGCGGCTGCGACAACAGCTGGATTGGCCAATGGCGATCGCCGACCTCGAATCCTGCGTCGCGTACCTTCGGTCACTTCCCGGGTGCGATGGGAAGGTCGCCACGGTCGGCTACTGCATGGGCGGCCGGCTTGCGTTCATGATGGCACTCGCTGGGAGCAGCGACTGTGACGTCAGCTTCCACGGCGTCGGGCTCGACGCGCTCGTGGACGGAGCGCCCGGACTACGTCATCCGGTGCAGGTGCACATCGGAACAGCAGATCACCTCGTGCCCCCGGAATCTCGCGACAAGATTACGTCGACCCTCGCCCGGCACCGGCTGGCGGAAGTGCACGTGTACGAGGGCGCCGAGCATGGGTTCGCACGGCCGGAGAGCAGGCACTTCGACCCGGACGCGTCGGCGCTCGGAATGACGCGCATGTTCGATTTCTTCCGAAAAACGCTGGACGCGCAGCGATGACTGGGGCGTAGCGACGTTTACTCCAGCACGGGCGCGACGGGAGGCCCGTGGATCTGCACGTCGGGCATGAGGAGCGCGAGCACCATCGCAACGAACGCAACAAGACCCGCGACCTGATAGATCACGCCCACGCTGTGTGCGAGCGCGCGCTTTTCCCCGGGAGTGCGCGCCAGCACGGAAGCCGATGGAACCTCGGTCGACACCACCGGAGCACCCGCTTCCCGCGCGGCCACCACAGGGGCCGAAACGACCGCACTCGCGCCGCTTTGTGGCGCGCGCAGTCGCTCGACCTGGCTATGGAATGTTGCCGCGAAGATGCTGCCGAGCAGCGCGACGCCCAGCACCTGGCCGAGCACTCGGGCAAAGGTGACGGCCGCAGTGGCCACGCCCATCTGGGTCTGCTTCACCGACATCTGGATCGCAATCGTCAGTAGCGGCAGCGTCGGTCCAACGCCAAGCCCCAGCAGGAACATGCGCAGCGCCAGCGGCCATTGCGACACGCCGTGCTCGAGGGAAAAGCCCATCCACAGGCATGCGCCTGTCAATACGGCGCACGATCCCACCACCATCCACTTGTAGCGCCCCCTGCGAGACGCGAGCTGGCCGCCAACCGTCGCGCCGAACACCACGCCTAACGTCAACGGCAACATTGCCATCCCCGCCCGTGTCGCGGAAGCGCCCTCGGCATTCACGAGGTAGAGTGGAAGGAACACGGGGCCGGCCAGGAAGCTCGCACCGATCATGAACGCGCACGCGCTGCACAGCGCGAACGACCGGTTGGCGTACAGGCGAAGATCAACGATGGGCTCCTCCGTTCGCTTCTCCACGGCGACAAACGCGGCGAGCGCAATGATCGCGACAGCAAACAAGCCAATGATCTGCGGCGAACTCCAGAGAAATCCAGGTTCATCAGGACGCAGGCGCGCGCGGCCCAGGCTCATTGCGAGCATCACCGGTGTCACGCCGAAGACCAGCAGTGCGGCGCCCGGCACGTCGACCCGCCCCTTGGGAGGATGCAGTGGCTTGAGCGCCGGCATTGTCCACGCCGCGAGAGCGATCGCGATCACGCCGATCGGGAGATTCACGAAGAACACCCAATGCCAGCCAAGCCGGTCGGTGATGATCCCTCCGGCGAGCGGGCCGATAATGCTGGAAATGCCAAAGACGCCGGTGAACAATCCTTGATATTTCGCGCGTTCCTTCGGAGGGAACAGGTCTGCGAGAACCGTGAATGCCGTCGTGAACAGCGCGGCGGCGCCAATGCCCTGCAGCGCGCGGAACAGCACCAGCATGAGCGCGTTCGGCGCGAGACCGCACAGCAGCGAGCCGGACAGGAAGATGCTGATGCCGATGAGCAGGACGCGCTTTCGGCCCAATTGGTCCGACAGCTTGCCGTACACCGGCACCATGACGGTGCTCGCCACCAGATACGCGGTTGTGATCCACGTGTAGAGGCTCGGTGAGATCGCGAGGTCACGCTGGATCGCCGGGCCTGCTGTTGCGACGATCGTCTGGTCGAGCGCGGCGAGAAAGAGGCCGAGCAGTGTGGCGACCAGCGCGAGGATCTTTTCCTTGCGCGTGATGTCGCGAACCGGATACGAGGCGTCGTGCATGCCCCGAAGATAGGCGGGGTCCTACAGGCGGTGCAGCGGTATCTCGCCTGTCGTCCGATAGGTACCGAGGAGCGTCTCCAGTTCCGCGGCCGGCATCGCCTTGCCGAACAGGTTGCCCTGTCCGAGTTCGCAGCCCATGGCGGCGAGCGCCAGGCGCTGCCCATCTCGCTCGATGCCCTCAGCGACCGTCCGCAGGCGCATGCTGCGGCCCATTGCGACAATGGCGCGTGCGATTGCCGCATTCTCCGTCGCACGCTCGGCGCTGTCGACAAACGGCTTCGCAACCTTCAGCAAGTCGAGCGGGAACCGCTCGAGATAGCTCAGAGAGGAATACCCCATGCCAAAGTCATCAAGCGCCAGCTTCACTCCGAGCATGCGAAGCCGCTGCAGCGTTGCCAGGGTGCCGCCACCCTGCTGCATCAACACACTTTCCGTGATTTCGAGCGTGAGTGAACCCGGATCGAGGTCTGCGTCGGCAATTGCGGCGAGAACGATTGCCACGAGATCCGTCTCTCCCTGCCGGCCCTGTAACTGCCTGCCCGAGATGTTCACCGTGAGCATCTTCAGCCACCCACGTCCCCCGTCGCGCCAGAGCGCTCCCTGCAGGCACGCCTGCTCGAGCACCCATGCGCCAATCTTCACGATGACGCCGGTCTCTTCCGAGAGCGGGATGAAATCCGCTGGAGGCATCATCCCCCGGACCGGATGGTTCCATCGCAGCAGTGCTTCCGCGCCGATGATCTTGCCGCTGTTCAACTCCACGATCGGCTGGTAGTAGAGCACGAATTCTCCGCGCTCAGTCGCACGCCGCAGGTCGTTCTCGAGTTCGAGCCGCTCGATCACGCCCGCATGCATCTTCTGCTCGAAGAGCGCATGGCGTCCCTTGCCGCCGCTCTTCGCGATGTACATCGCGAGATCCGCGTTGCGAAGCAGGTCGTCGGCGTTGTCATGCTCGCCCGCCGTGGCGATCCCGATGCTCGCCCCCATCACGATTTCGCGCCCGCGCACTTCGTACGGCCGCTGCATTTCCGCGGTGATGCGTTCCGCGACAGTCAAGCGCTCGGTCTCCGGCCCAGCATCCTCGACGAGAATCGCGAACTCATCACCGCCGAAACGCGCAACAGTGTCCGACTCACGCACACAGGTCAACAGCCGGCGCGCGACGCCCGCAAGCAGATCGTCGCCGACGGCATGACCGAGTGAATCGTTGACCTTCTTGAAGTCATCGAGATCGAGGAAGAGCACCGCGACCGAACGTGACTGGCGGCGGGCGAGCGAGAGCGCGTGTCCGACGCGATCGCGAAAGAGGGCGCGATTGGCGAGGCCGGTCAGCGGGTCATGGAATGCCTGATGGGTGAGCTGGTCCTCGAGCACTTTCCGCTCGCTGACGTCGCGCGTGTTGAGCACGAGACCCGCGATGCTCGGCTCATCGAAAAGACTTGTGCCGACCGTCTCCGCCTGGAGCCATTCGCCGTTGGGGCGCTTGAGGCGCCATTCTACCGGGGTTGTCGACCCGGCACGGCGGATGGCCTGCTCCACGAAAGCCGCCGCTCCCAGGCGCTCTTCCGGATGCACGAGCGCGAGCACGTCCGTGCCGATGAGCTCCTCCGGCTTGTAGCCGAGCACGCCGAGCGCCGCAGGACTGACATACCGAATTGATCGATCCTGCTCGACGATCATGATGACATCGGAGGAGTGCTCGATGAGCGCGATGAAGCGTTCCTCACTCGCGCGCGTCGCACTTTCGGCGAGCAACGTAGAGTTCTGCCAGACGACGGCGACCTGGCGCATGAGCGCGAGGAGGCTGAGGAACGACGCCGCCAGCACCAGTGGGCTGAGCGTCGGTTGCCACTCGCGGAACGCGACCGCCGCCACGAGCACGTTGACGAAGAGCATCGCGACAAGCGGCAACGTGCTCAGCGGCAGCTCGGCGTCCGTCAGTGTCGTGCGTTCAGCCTCTGGCTTCGAGAAGAACCGTTCGCCGGCGGCGATGAACAGCCAGTATCCGGCCATGTACCCAAAATCCGGCAACGTGACGGTCTTGAAGCCGGTCTCGGGGAAGATCAGCCCGTACGCGAGGTCCGCCGCGCCCGTCATCAGGTTTCCGGCGAGCAGGAGCATGAACGCCGTTTGGTTCGCGCCACGCGGGCGGCGGAGCGCGACCGTCGCAACGACTACCAGCTGGAGGACCGTGAGCACGGGATACACCAGCGCCATCAGCGGTCCGAAGGTCTGGCGTGTTGTGCCCAGCAGCGACGGTTGGAGCACGAAGAACCAGATCCCGGCAGCAGCGCCAATACCGACGATGGCGCTGTCCAGCGCAAGCTTCCAGCGCTCGCGCACCCCGAAACGCGGTAGCGGCCACACGAGGAAAGCGGCGATAGCGAGCGGGTAGCTCGCTACGTAGAAGACGTTCGAGACTGATCGCGCGGGATCCTTCGCGCCAAGTAGCGCGAGGACAAACCAGATGGTGCTCCCGATGAAGGCGCTTGCGAACGACAGCGCTGTGAGACGCATCGCCAGCCGCACGCGGGGGTGCAGGGATTCGCGACGGGACGCCAGGCCGAAGAGCACCACGACCGTGAGGCTCAGGGGCAGGAAGCCCCCGTTCATCAAGACCTGTCGAACGGCATCGCTGACTATCCCGCCGCTTATCAGGGCGAGATAGATAATGCCGTACCCGATTGCGAGATACGTCACAATCAGAGTGTGGGAAGGAGTCGCTGCACGAGGGCAGGCGTCGGGTGAAATTTGGGGGGCTTGTCCCTTGGAGGACGTTCATCACACATCTCTCGCAACGGCGTCAGATCGAGTCAAGGGGATGTGGCGATGTGGCGATGTGGCGATGTAGCGATGTGGCGATGTAGCGATGTGGCGATGTAGCGATGTGGCGATGTGGCGATGTGGCCATGTGG
>JBKJKH010000534.1:0-14820 GCA_046597595.1 Gemmatimonadaceae bacterium | reverse complement strand
TATGTCAACGAGAGCCGTGTCAGCGCGACTCCGTGACGCGGAAGTTCTTCACCAGCACCAGCCGCGGCTTCGCCCGTGTGCGCGCCGGAGCGCCCATCAGGAAGCGCTGGCCGTCCGATGAGACGTCGTACTGGGCGTGGCCTGAATACGCCCGGAACTGCGTTGCCGAGAAAAGTCGCTTCGGCGCGCCGAAGACGAAGCTCGAGCCGGGAACAATCGGGACGCTCACCATGTCGCCGCGCGCGTTGCGATAGAACAATTCGCGTCCCGATCGCGACCACTTCGGCTCGCTCCCGCCGTCGCTGGAGATGGACCAGAGTGCGGCCTGCACATTCGGGAACGGCACCACGACCACTTCTGGCCGGCCCGACTTGTCAGTTACGTATGCGAGCCATCTTCCCTCAGGTGAGATCGTCGGCTGCAGCTCGCCGGCCTCCGTCGCAAGGAGCGGCGTCGGAGCGGAGTCGACGCCGAACCGCAGTCCGAGGATGTCGCCGGCGCCGCGCTGATTGCTGAAAGTGCGGAACAGCACCCACTTCCCGTCCGGAGACCAGGCCGACTCGTCGATGTTGCGATCGACTCTGGCGATTACCCGCGCCGGTGCGCTGCCGTCAGCAGGCTTGAGGTACAGCACCCTCAAGGAATCCGCGCCAGTGCCACCGCTTGGCCCGAAATACGAGATCGATCGTCCATCCGGTGTCCAGGCCGGGTAGTTGCCCGCGACTCCGGCGTTTCCACCGGTCAACTGCAGCGAAGTCCGCTGGGCGAGGTCGTAGACGTGTATCCCGGACGATGAATACGCGACGCGGCGGCCGTCGGGTGAGATCGCCGGGTATACTCCAGTAGCGGCGGTCCCCATCGACGAATCAATCATCGCGATGATGCTTCCGTCGCGCCCTACCCACGCAAGTTCGGTTTGCGTTCCGCCGCCCGCGACATATACCAGCGAGCCGTTGCGAGCGATGTCGAAGCGCGACGCGGCCAGCGCCGATTCCGCCGACACTCCATCCGTGAGCGCGACGGGATTTCCCTGCACGACACCCCTGTCGCCGTCGATTGTCGCCACCGTGAGGGTCCCGGCCGGAGTACGAACGACGATGTGCCCCTCGTCGACAAACCGGGCCATGTCGCCGTCCATCAGGTGTCGGACGCTGTCCCCGCCGACGGCGAGCCATCCGATGCCGGGTTCTTCTCGATCGCGCACGAGGACCGCGCGGCCATCCGGAGATGGAACCGGATCGAGAAATACGCGATTCGGTCTCGTGATCAGCGTATCGATCCTTGCGCCATCGGCCGCTATGCGAAAAATGCCGCCGACGCCGTTGCTGCCAAAAGGCGGAGCACTGAAATAGATGCGCCCGTCGTCCCCCCAGTACGGGCCCGAAGCGCCTCGGCGCACGATGACACGCGGACTTCCCGCGCGTACCTCCGTGACCCAGAGTTGCGCGTCTCGGGTAAAAGCGATCGTCGAGCCATCGGGCGAGATCGCGACGCTTCTCGCGCCTGACGTTCCGGCGATCTGGCGGGCGTCCAGACGATCGAGATCCCGCACTTCGACGCGCGTCCCCGCAGAGTCGCTTGCCACGTACGCGATGCGCGAACCGTTCGACGCGATCGCGAGCGGCGAACCCATGTACGTCATCGACGCCCCCAGTCCGATGTCGAGCAGCGGATCATCAGTAAGGACGTACCGCTCGGTGGTGGCGGGAGAAGTCGAGCGGCCTTTGATCGTCATACCGACCAGGATGCCGGCAGCGAGCGCGCCGGCGACGGCCGCCAAAGTAAGGGCGATCCACCGGCGGCGTGCTCCCCGCGCCGCAAAGCTGCGCGGTTCACTGGAGGGCGAAGCCGATGTGGCTGTGCCGGGCACGAGCGCGTCGGCGAAAGACTTTGCTGTCGCGAAACGGTCTGCGGGAAGCTTGGCCAAAGCCCGGAGCACCGCCGCTTCGACGGTCGGAGGAACCGTATCGCGCACCGTCGACGGCGGCGTCGGGCGCTCGGTCAGCACCTTGGCGACAATCGCCTGTACCGACGCACCAGAAAATGGCGGCTCGCCACAGAGCATTTCGTACAACACGGCTCCGAGCGCATAGATGTCAGCGCGCGCATCGACGCTCTTTTCGCCCATCGCCTGTTCGGGACTCATGTACTGCGGCGTCCCGAGTGACAGTCCCGTCTGCGTCATGCGATTGGTACCGGCCGCGCTGACGGCGAGCGCGATCCCGAAGTCGGCGACGAGGGCGCTGCCGTCGTGCAGCAGGATGTTCTCCGGTTTCACGTCGCGGTGGACGATTCCCTGACGATGTGCGTAGTCGAGCGCGCCCGCGACCTCGCGCGCGATCCGCAGTGCGTCGTCGATCGGCAACAGCGACTCGCGTGTCAACCGATCGCGCAGGGTTTCGCCCTGCACAAAAGGCATGACATAGAACAGATGCCCACCAGCCTCGCCCGAATCGTGGAGCGGAAGGATGTGGGGATGCTGCAGGTTCGCGGTCGTCCGGATTTCGGCGAGGAAGCGTTCGGCGCCGAGCGCTGCGGCGAGATCAGGGTGCAGGACCTTGAGCGCGACACGGCGGTCGTGGCGCACGTCCCGGGCGAGATACACGCGAGCCATCCCGCCCGCGCCGATCTCGCGCTCGACGTCGTACCGGCCGATCAGGCTCTGATTCAGGGGCGCTATCACATCCATCGGCACAATCTCGTGCTCGGTACGTCGCCCGGATAGCCAGCCGCACCGCAGAGCGTCTGCCGGAACGCAGCGAGCGCGGTCGCGAACCTTGGCCGTCTCGTCACGTTCGAGCGACTCAACCGTCTCGAATGGTTTCGAAAATCTGCGCGACGTCGAACACCAGTGGCAGCGAAACCCCGGCTGGATGCCAGGTCACCACGTCGGCGACGATCACATTCTCGCGCCCCCGGGCGATGACGATGAACACACGTCGCTCCGGATCGACGATCCAGTATTCGGAGACGCCCGCGTCCAGGTAGAGGTCGCGCTTCTCGTTCAAATCGCGGCGCCTGGTCGTTGGGAAGAGGACCTCGACAGCCAGCGAAGGAATGGGTGCGGACGACTGAAGCACGGCCCGAGGCGTGTAGACGACGCCCAGTTTGTAAATCGCCTTCGCCTTGTCCGCAAGCCGTTCCGATTCGTAGCTTCGTGCATCTCATCTCAGGCAACTTCTCAATGCGCACGCTCCTGCTCCTCCTCGCCCTCCCGGCATTCCTCCCGGCGCAGCAGCAATCCCCCCTGAGCGCGGAGCTCCGACAGCACATCGACCGCATCCAGCCCAAGGTCGTCGCCTGGCGCCGAGACATTCATGAGCATCCGGAGCTGGGGAATCGCGAGACGCGCACCGCGAAGCTCGTCGCCGACCATCTCCGCTCGCTGGGCATCGAAGTGACAACCGGCGTTGCGCACACCGGCGTCGTCGGGATACTCCGGGGCGGGAGGCCGGGGCCCACCGTGCTCCTTCGTGCCGACATGGATGCGCTGCCTGTAACGGAGCGCGCGAACATTCCATTCAAGTCGACCGTGCGCTCGACGTACAGCGGCCAGGAGGTCGGCGTCATGCACGCTTGCGGTCACGACACGCATGTCGCGATCCTCATGGGTGTGGCCGAGGTGATGGCGGGCGCGCGGGCGCAGTTGCCGGGCATCGTGAAATTCGTGTTCCAGCCGGCCGAAGAAGGGCCGCCGCCCGGGGAGCAGGGCGGGGCCGAGCTGATGGTGAAGGAAGGTGTGTTGACCAGTCCTGCAGTCGATGCGGCGTTCGCTCTCCATATAGATGCGCTGCTCGAGTCGGGGACCATCTCGTACACACCGGGCGGGACGTATGCGAGCTCGGACGACCTGCGCATCTTCGTGAAAGGCAAGCAGACGCATGGCGCGTCACCGTGGAATGGCGTCGACCCGATCGTCACCAGCGCGCACATTATCACCGCGCTCCAGACGATCGTGAGCCGCAACATGGAGCTCACCGAAAATCCGTCGGTGGTCACCATCGGCATGTTCCGCGGCGGCGTCCGCAACAACATTGTTCCCGAGAGCGCGGAACTCATCGGGACCATTCGCTCTCTCACGCCGGCGGATCGCACGAAGTTGCACGACCGCATCCGCCAGATCGCGACCAACGTGGCCGAAGCGATGGGCGCGACGGTCGAGATCGAGATCGGAAAGAACACGCATTATCCGGTGACGTTCAACAACGAGGCACTGACTGCGCAGATGGTCCCGGTGCTGGCGTCGGTCGCCGGGCGCGACAAGGTGCTCCTGGTGAAGGCGGAGACCGGCGCCGAGGACTTCTCGTTCATCGCGGATCGCGTGCCGAGCGTGTACATCCGGCTCGGCGGGCGCCCGCCTGAGGTGAAGAAGGCGAACGCGGCGGACCATCACACTCCTGACTTCTACGTCGATGACAGCCGGCTCGACCTCGGCGTGCGCGCGCTGACGGCGATGACGCTGGAGTATATGCGCCGGAACGCGCGTGTCGTGCAGTAGGTCCCGTCGACGATCAGCGACGAATGACGTGGTGAATGCATATATTTCCCCATGGACCCGATCACCCATCGTGCGTCAGATACATCAGCAGAGGCCGCGACGACGCAGGCTGCGATCCACCGCCGCATGACAGGCGTCGAGCGCCTGCGGATCGCTATCGACATGAGCCTGGCCGCTCGCGAGTTCGCGTTGGCGAGACTGCGAGCGGAGCATCCGGGCTGGGATGAGGACCGGGTTGCAGCGGCGCTCATCCGCCTGATCTATGGTCTGTCGCCATCTGCGCCGCGGTGACGACCGGCGACGTGTTTCGGCGGATCGTCACGGCGCTGGAGGAAGCCGGGATCGCCTACATGCTCACCGGGTCATTTGCCAGCTCGTATCACGGGACGCCCCGCGCCACCCAGGACATCGATCTCGTGATCGAGGCCGATGAGCGACAGTTGGAGACGCTGGTTCGATCATTCCCGTCTGGCGAGTACTACGTCGACGAGGAAGCCGCGCGTCAGGCACTCCGCGAGGAAACGCAATTCAACGTCGTGGATCTTGCCACCGGTTGGAAGGTCGACTTCATTATCCGTAAATCGCGTCCATTCAGCGTCGAAGAGTTTGCGAGGCGAGCGACGACTGATTTCGCGGGCCTGCGAATTCCGATCGTGACCGCGGAAGACCTGGTCATCGCCAAACTCGAATGGGCAAAACAGGGCGGCTCGAGCCGCCAAATCGAGGACGTCGGCGCGATCCTCAAGGTTCGCGCTTCGGAACTTGATACCGCGTATGTCCAGCGCTGGGTTGATGAACTGGATGTTGCTTCGGAGTGGGCAATGGCCCGCCGGCTTGCCGGGTTGGAATAGCCCCGGTCGTCCTGAGCCCAATCTGTCATCCCTGGCACAGGCCGATCGTCCCGCGATGGCCGGATTCTCGAGTATCTATTAGTGCGAGCAGAGCATTCAATCAGGACATTGATGTCCAGCAACGATCGCATCAGTACGCGTCGTCGTGGCGCAGCTGATCGATCAGGTCGTTGGTGATGATTCCGCCGCGTGGAGCGAACGGCTTGAAGCCGTGTACGCCTCTCGGCGCTCGCGCACTGGAGGGCGGTGGCGCCGTGAGTGCCTGGCGCAGCAACTCCGAAACAACCTGTCCCGCAGTTTTCTGCTCGCGTCGCGCGCGCTCCTTGGCGGCGAGCCGGACGTCATCCGCGATGTCGAGCGTCGTGCGCATGCATGAGATGTTCACACGTCAAAATTCGGATGTCAATCCGCCTTGACGCTCGCCGCACTCGGTGGCGGCTCGCGCGGTCGTGGTCGCAACCATATGGGATCGGCGGCGGCAGATACCACAGCGTTGGACGCCGTGTTCCGCGCGGCCAAAGCGGTGTAGTCGCATTGGCATTCCCTCTGGCGCAGGGAGCCACGCGCCCGGAAATTGGATCTCCGTGACATCCCCTCCCGCCGCGCTCATCGATGCACTCGCCGCCCGCTATCGCATCGAGCGTGAGCTCGGGGCGGGCGGCATGGCGACCGTGTACCTCGCTCGCGACCTCAGGCATGACCGCGACGTAGCCGTCAAGGTGCTGCATCATGATCTCGGCGCGGCGCTGGGAAGCGAGCGCTTCCACGCCGAGATCCGTGTCACCGCGAATCTCCAGCATCCGCATATCCTGCCGCTCTTCGATTCAGGCGAGCTGGATGGCCGGCTGTACTACGTGATGCCGTACGTTGAAGGTGAGACACTCCGCGCGCGCCTCGAGCGCGAAGGGCGGCTTCCGATCGGCGAGGCGTTACGGCTCGTGACCGAGGTGGCGGACGCGCTCGACTATGCGCACGCCCAGGGAATCCTGCATCGCGACCTCAAGCCGGAGAACGTGCTCCTGAGCCGCGGCCATGCGCTCCTCGCCGACTTCGGAATCGCGGCCAGCATTCGCGTGCCCGAGGAAGAGCGGCTGACGATGGCTGGCACCTCGCTGGGCACGCCCGCCTACATGAGCCCGGAGCAGTCCGCCGGCGAGCGCGTCCTCGGACCGGAGTCCGACGTCTACGCGCTGGGAGCCATCCTGTTCGAGCTCCTGACGGGAGAAACGCCGTTCACCGGCAGCTACGAGTCGGTCCTCATCCAGCGCTTCACGCGCGACGCTCCGCGCTGCATCGAACGCCGCGCCGACACACCGCCGGAGTGCGATGCGGCCATCGCCTGCGCACTCGCGCGTGAGCCGGAGCAGCGCTTCGCGACAGCGCGAGAGTTCGCGCGCGCTATCGCCACATCCGTATCCGGCGAGCGCGCGAAGACTGCTGCGCAGGCGCCAACGCCATCGCTGGCCGTGCTGCCGTTCGCCAACCTGAGCCCCGACGCGGAGAACGGATACTTCGCCGACGGCCTGACCGAGGAGGTCATCCTCGCGCTCTCGAAGATCCGCACGCTGCGCGTCTGTTCGCGCTCGCGCGTGATGCCGTACCGCGAACGCACGGCCGCACCGCGCGACGTCGCGCGAGAGCTCAGCGTCTCCCACCTTCTCGAGGGGAGCGTGCGCAAGTCCGGCAACCGGCTCCGCGTAGTGGCCTCGCTCCTCGACGCCGAGCGCGATCTGTCCCTGTGGGCCGAGCGGTTCGACGGCACGATCGACGACGTGTTCGACATGCAGGACCGCGTCGCCGCTGCGATCGTCTCGGCTCTCTCGCTCACGCTATCGCCCGAGGAGCAGGTGCGCCTCGTCGAGCACCCCATCGAGGATGCCGCAGCGTATGATGCCTATCTCCGCGCGCGGGAGGGGGTCAACGCCTGGACCGCCACCGGGATGCAGCGCGCGCTGAGTCACCTGGAGGAGGCTGCGCGCCTCGCGCCCGACAATCTGTTCGTCCTTCGCGGAATGGCGAAGGCCTGCTGGGCCGCCGTGAACAACAGCGTGAGCAACGACCTCTCGCTTCTGGACGACGCGCTCGGCCACGCGGCGACGATCGAGCGGCTTTCTCCAGGCTCGGCATTCGCCGCCGAGATTCGCGGGCTCGTCGCCGCGATGCGAGGAGATTTCGCGACGGCAATGCGCGACCTCGGGCAGGCGTACGAGGCGATGCCCGAGGATGTGGACATCGGCTTCTGGTATGGGGCGTTCCTCCTGTTCGCCGATCACGTCGAAGTCGGCCTCGCCGTCGTCAGCGACGTACGGCGTCGCGATCCGGCGCACCCGCTTGTCTCGCTGATGGAAAGCATGGGCGACGTGATGAGCGGGAGCTTCGAAACCGCACTCGCGCGACTCGACGAAGGCCCTGGTTCGACCCCTGTTGCGATCTGGTACATGGTCCAGGGGCTCGTCGGGCTATCGGCCGGCGACCACGCCCACGCGTTGCGCGCATTGGACCGTGCCGCGATCGAGCCGCCCGACGCCATGACCGCGTTGGCGGCTTTCCTTGGGTCGGCAGCGCGCAAGGACCCAGCAGGCGCCGCAGCGATTCTCACGCCGGAGCTCGAGGCCATGCTATGGCACGACTTCTCGTACGTCGAGTACGTCGCCGAAGGGTTTGCGCTCCTCGGTGACGTGGACGGAATTCGGAAGTGGCTGGGTCGGTCCGCCGGGCTGGGAGCGGGGTACTACAGTGTCTTGACGCGGCACCACGCCGTGTGGCGCCCGTGGCTCGCGCATCCGGACGTGTCACCGATCTTCGCGCAGATCAGGGCGAACTCCGATCGATACGCGGAGCTCGCGCTTGCGCCACAGGCGGTGTCGCTTGCCGAGCATGCCAGGCGGTAGGTACCACCCGGGCAAGGCTCGCGGGGCGATTACCTTGCCATACCATCGCCCGGGTGTCCACTGATGACGCTGTTCTCCTTCGCACGATCCACCGCACGACTCAACCTGCTCGCGGGTGCGCTCACTGCCGCACTCGCTGCGGCGTGCGCGGAAGGTGTTGGGCGGGGAGGAGCGGGCGAGGCTTCCGCGACGCCAGCGTCTGGAGCGAACTCGAACGCAAGCCGCCGCGCGCCGGTCGATACCGTGGACTCGCTCACCGCCGTGCGGCGCGCAACCGTGATGGACACTACGGCTGTTCGGCCTGCGGCGTCTCCCGCCAACATCGTCGCACGCCCGTCGACAGACAGCGGCTCGGCGACTGACAGCGCACCCCGCAAGCGCCCCCACGGATTCATGGGTCCCAAGTCGGGGGACAGACACCTCGCCTTTGGCGAAACGGGGAGCCCGCTCGATTCACTCTGGCCGGTCAAGGGACCGGCGCCGCTCCCCGGAAGCATCCTGCCGGAAAAGCGCATCATCGCCTTCTACGGCAATCCACTTTCCACCCGCATGGGCATCCTCGGCGCGTTCAAGTCCGAGGATATGCTCCGCAAGCTCGATGCGGAAATCGCGGCGTGGAACCGCATCGATCCCGCGCACCCCGCGCAGCCCGCGCTCCACCTCATCGTGCTTGTTGCGGACGCGCAGCCCGGTACGAGCGGGAAGTACCGCACGCGCCACGACAGCGCGATGGTCGAGAAGGTCTACGGATGGGCGAAGAGCAGGAACGCACTCCTCTTCCTCGATCTGCAGGTGGGGCAGAGCACGCTCCAGCACGAACTCCCATGGGTCGAGAAGTTCCTCATCCGTCCCGACGTGCACCTCGGCATCGATCCTGAGTTTTCGATGAAGACCGGTGGCGTTCCGGGGAAGCGCATCGGTACGTACGACGCGGCCGACATCAACTACGCGACGAAATTTCTCGCGGGCCTCGTGGAGAAGCACAAGCTTCCGCCGAAGATCCTGGTCGTGCACCGCTTCACACCGGGCGGCGTGACGAACGCAAAGAAAATCGTCCTCGACCCGCGCGTCCAGTTCGTGATGCACATGGACGGCTTCGGTCCGCCCTGGATGAAGCGCGACACGTACTGGCGCGACGTCAAGCGCGAGCCGGTGCAGTTCGCGGGCTGGAAGCAGTTCACGAAGGCGAGGAACGACCGGCCGCCGACGCCGCGCGGCGACATCCTGCGCCTCCATCCTGTGCCGCTGTACATCCAGATCCAGTAGCCGCGGACGGGGATTTCTTCCGGGTCCCCCCTAGCGCGCGCGGTCGGCATTACCGAATCTCGCGAGAGCCGTCGCGCCTGGGGTACCGGTACGGATTGCGGAGCGGACACACACGCATACCCAGCCGCGCCATCAGCGCCTCGTACCGTGGTTCGCCGTGCAATGGTCCCAAATAAGCTCCGCATGGCGGGCTGGGATCGCTGTAAATGAGTGCCCCACCAGGTGTGAGACCGCGTTCCAACGCGTCGAGTGCCGCGGCACGATCACCGTTCACGAGCGCGAGGTGGAGCTGATCATGGAACGAGGCGCCCGGCTTGCGGATCTCGGCAGCGATCGAATCGACGGCGGCCCAGCGTCCAAGCGCGGCGTACGCATGCAGGAACCCCGTTCGCGTAGTCGGCACGGCTCGCGATACGGCCATCTGTCGATTGAGTATCAGGAGGGCGCTGTCGGGAAGGCCGATATTCACGTACGAGACGGCGAGGGCGTTGTACGGCAGGGCGAACGTCGAATCGAGTTCGATGGTCCTGTGTGCCTGCGTGATCGCCTCGCGCGTCCGGTTCATGTTGTTGAGCGTGAGGATGCGCAGATTCGCGAACACCGCCGACATGGGGTCGGCCGCCTCGGCGCGCAGATTCTCGGCAAGCGAGGAGTCGAGAAGACCCAGTCCGGCGAGATTGAGCGCATGCCAGAAGCGCGTGTTCGCGTTCGCCGGATCGTATGCGATAGCCCGCTGGAAAACGCGCTCGGCTTCCACGAGCTGCACGCGCGCCATCAGCGCGTACCCCATCGCTGCGTGTGCATCGCCGAGGGCTGAATCGATGGCAAGGGCTCGCTTTGCACTTTCCATGGCGAGCGCGCTCATGGAGTCGGCGGGTACGGGTGAGTAGCTGCGCATGACGACGTACGCCTGTGCGAGACCCGCATGCGCGCGTGCGAAAGCAGAGTCCCTTGCGAGCGCCTGCTTGAAGTAGTCCGTCGCACGCGTGAGGTTCGCGATGCCGCGCTTTGCCCAGAAATAGCGTCCGCGCAGATACAGATCATACGCTTCCTGATCGCTCGTGCCGCGACTCACCTCGGCCACGTTCGATGCGCCACGTCCACTGAGCGCAGGCGCGATCGCCGCCACCAATTCCCTCGTCACGTCGTCCTGCACCTGGAAGACATCGGCACTTCTCCGCTCGACGGTCCTGCTCCACAGCACAAGACCGTCCCGCGTGTTCGTCAACTCGGCGGTTATGCGCAGCCGGTCGCCGGCACGGCGCACTGTCCCTGCGATCACACCCGCGACGTTCAGCACACGCCCGACCTCCTGCGCCGTCGCATTCTTTCCCTTGAACGAATACGACGAGGTCCGCCCGGCAACGCGCAGCGACGGGAGCTGTGCGAGGGCGTGCGCCAGCTCGTCCGTCATTCCATCCGAGAAGTACTCCGCCGCAGTGTCACCGCTGACATTCACGAACGGGATCACGGCGACGGTCGCGATGCCCGCAGCGGCGGGCGCAGCGGTCGTCTCCGGTGCGGCGGGCCTTTTCGCGAAGATCAGCGCGATCAATGACGCCGTGACGACGCTCGCGACTCCGATTGCGTAGACCAGTCGCTTCTGCACGCGCGGCGGTGGCGGTGGCGTAAGTGCCGCTCCCGACGAATACATCGTCGCGTCCGAGAGCGCGTTCACGAGCTCGCTGGCCGACGCCGGCCGCCGCGCCGGGTCCTTCTCGAGGCAGCGCATAACGAGCGCCGCCAGCGGCGGGGGAACGGTGGGCGCAACCGCAGCGATCGGTCTAGGCGTTTCCGCGAGGTGCGCAGCGATGATCTGCTGTGCAGTCGTCCTGCCGGGGAAAAGGTGCTCTCCAGTGATTGCCTCGTAGGCGACGGCACCCCAGGCGTAGATGTCAGCGCGGTGGTCCGTGCCCGCGTCTCCGAGTGCCTGCTCGGGAGCCATGTACGCGGGAGTGCCGAGGGACATGCCGATCTGCGTGATCGTTCCGCCGGGCGCTTCGGTTTTCGCAGCACTCACGGCCTTCGCGATTCCGAAGTCAGCGACGACGGCGGTGCCGGAGGAGATCAGGATGTTCTCCGGCTTGATATCGCGGTGGACGACGCCGTGCGCATGGGCGTACGAGAGTGCCTGCGCGACGTTGCGAAGGAGCGCGACCGCCTCGGCGAGCGGAAGTGCGCCGCCGGCGAGATGCGCCCGCAGCGATTCGCCCTCGACGAACGGCATCGAGTACCACGGCAGCCCTTCGGCCGTCTGCCCCGCGCTCAGGACTGGAACGATGTGCGGTTCCTGGAGCAACGCGGCGAGCTTGATCTCGCGCGCGAATCGATCGGCGGACAATCCCTCGGCGAGATCAGGCGAGAGCACCTTGATGACGATCCTGCGAGCCAGCTCGGTGTCGTGCACGACAAAGATGCGCGACATTCCGCCTCCGCCGAGTTCGCGCTCGAGGATGTAGGCGGCGCCTAGACTCTTCCGAAGTTGATCCGGGAGGGAGTCGTCAGCCACTGTGTTGTCTCGGGGAAGGACTGCGCCGGGAAGCTACAGCTACACCTCAGGTTCCCGCCGACGGACTCCATGGAGCCCATCGAAATCGCGGTCGTAGCTGTAGATCGCGTCGAGCCGCTCACCGATGACGACGGCGGCGTGCAGGGCGTCGCGGGTCATCAGGCGCGGATACCGGTCGAGGAGACGCCGCGCATCATCGAGCAGCTCGCCGGTGATGGGGATGACGGTGGGGACAATCTGACGCGTGAGGTCGAACACCCTGCGCCCGTCTGCCCACCGCTTGATGGCGCGATACCGGTGAAGAATCTCCTGAAGGGTTTCCGCATCGATGGCCGCGTCGATTTCCCCAGAGGCAACCCGCTCGAGGAACCGTACACTCGGGTCCTTCTGCGGGCTCGGTGCACCGGCGGCGTACATCATGATGTTCGCGTCCACGAGCACCATGCGCGGCGCCTATGGCATGAGCGCATCGGCGTCCGGCACCGACTCGCGCTTCATGGCCCGAGGGCTCCCCACGGGGAGGGCAAGCGACGCGAGCGCACCCGCCGCCGCGACGCGATCTTCCTGCTCGACGATGCTGTATACGGTCGCGCACGCTTCGCGCACGAGTTCGCCGAGGCTGATACCGCGGCGTTCCGCGAGTTCGCTCAGGCGGCGATGGGACTGAGGCGAGAACAGAATCGTCGTCTTCTTCGAGTACTCCATATACACCTCCATATATGGATAGTATGAAAGGTTTGCGCACTGCGCAAGCGTCTTCCACTGACGACCCAGAGGTCCGTGAGCACGCTGCAGGAACCGTCTGGCGCGCTCGCCTCATCGCCGACAAGTTGTGCGCGCATACCGCCCCCTGTCCCGCGGCCTTTCGAGGCGCTCGTTGCATTCCACTGAACAACTCTCCTCGGCGCTCGCTGGCCGCTATGTCATCGAGCGCGCGCTCGGCGCTGGCGGCATGGCGACCGTCTACCTGGCGCGCGACCTGAAGCATGATCGCAAGGTCGCGATCAAGGTCCTCAAGCCGGAGCTTGCCGCGGTGCTGGGCGCCGAGCGCTTCGTCGTCGAGATCAAGACGACGGCGTCGCTGCAGCACCCGCATATCCTCCCGCTGTTCGATTCTGGCGAAGCTGATGGTTTCCTCTTTTACGTCATGCCCTACGTCGAGGGTGAGACGATCCGGGACAAGCTGAATCGCGAGTCCCAGTTCGGCGTCGAGGAAGCGATTCGCAGCGCGCGCGAAGTGGCCGACGCGCTCGACTACGCGCATCGGCGCGGCGTGATCCATCGGGACATCAAGCCCGAGAACATCCTGCTGCACGACGGCCGGGCGATGGTCATGGATTTCGGCATCGCGATCGCCGTCAGTGCCGCGGCCGGTGGCCGCATGACGGAAACCGGGCTGTCACTCGGCACGCCGCATTACATGTCGCCGGAACAGGCGACGGCGGAGAAGGAGATCACCCCACGCTCGGACGTCTACTCGCTCGCCACGGTCCTCTATGAGATGCTGTCCGGGCAGCCGCCACACGTTGGCGGCACGGCCCAGCAGGTCATCATGAAGATCATCACCGAGCAGGCTCGGCCCGTGAATCAGCAGCGGCGCTCCGTGCCGCCTAACGTGGTCGCGGCGCTGGAACGAGCGCTCGAGAAAGTGCCGGCCGATCGATTCGACAGTGCGAAGGCGTTCAGCGAGGCGCTGTCCAGCGGGAATTACTCGTATGCCACTACTGCCGGAGGCGCGTCGGTCACCGCCCGGCCGTCATCGAAGTTGTGGGGACGCGGCGTTGCACTCGCCGGGTGGGCCGTAGCGATCGCCGCCGTCGGCCTCGCCTTGGCTGCGTGGCTCGGGCGCCCGCCGGAACTGCCGACGCGAAGACTGGATCTCAGTTTCGGGTCCTTTGTTCCTTCGCCATTCTCTGACGTCGTCATCTCTCCCGATGGAACGATGATCGCCGCGGCCGGTGCCATCGGGAGCGACGCGGCCGTCTATCTCCGCCATCTCGACGGGGATCCCGAGTTCCGAAAGGTGCCCGGGACGGAGACCGGGGTGCATCCGGCCTTCTCGCCAGACAATCAATGGATCGTCTTCCGGCGTAACAGCGACCGCTCGCTGGTCAAGGTGAACGTCGCCGGGGGGGGGGCCGTCGTGCTGGTGAGCGGGAATTCCAAATTCGACACGTTCTTCCCGCACTGGGGCGACGACGGCCGCATCGTGTTCTCCGGGCCGGCCGGCGGCGGCATCGTGTCAGCATCGGGCGGGGAGGCGAAGCCCCTCCCCAAGGTTCCTGGCATTCGGCTTTTCCTGCTGCCCGACGGCTCGGGTGTGCTTACGCACACGAACAGCGGCGGGATGTTGTTATACGACTTCAAGACCGACTCGGCCTACCAGCTGTTCATGGGGCGCCATCCCGTCTACGCGCCGACCGGCCAGCTGCTCTACTCGGCGGCCGAAGGCGGGGTCTTTGCCGTCCCGTTCGATCTCGAGCAACGCCGGGTAACCGGCGCTCCCATTCGGGTGGTCGAGCGCGTGGCGGTGGGTGATGTCCTACGAGGATACGCCGTATCGCGCGCTGGAGTCGTCGTGCTGCACGACGCCGAAAGTTCCGGCCTGACTGCCAACAATCTGGTGGTCATCGATCCGGGAAAAGGCGCCGACACCGTCCGCCTGCCCAGCGGCCGTCACTTGTTCCCGCGCTTCTCGCGCGACGGACGGCGCATCGCGATGGAGGTCTTCCGGGAGCAACGAACGCAAACGGACATCTACACGATCGATCTCGTGGCCGGGACCTTCACGCAGGTCACGTTCGA
>JBKJKH010000493.1:0-5489 GCA_046597595.1 Gemmatimonadaceae bacterium | reverse complement strand
CGCCCTCCGCGGAGGGTCAAGCGATCAGAATGACAGGTAGCGCAACGGTCGCCGCTTGAGGTCCGCGAGCAGCGCCGTCATCTCGCTGGACATTGCAGCAAGCGCGCGTTGCAGCGCGGAATCCGCCGCCACACGCCCGAGTGTCCCATTCGGGGACGACGCGGCCGCTCGCAACACGTTCAACTCTTCGCGCACCGCGGTGATCTGCCTTGCGAGGGTCGAATCGCGCCGAAACCGCCCAAGCGTGCCGCTTGAAGAGCCAACCACCGCACGCACAGAGTCCACCCGCGCACGCACCTGCGCGACGCGCGGGCCAAGGCTGCCGTCGCCCATGCGCATCAACCTGGAGATGTCGTTGCCGAGATCGGTTGACTGCGCCATGACGGTGCGGCCGCGCGCGATCGGCACCCGCGCCAGTGCTGCGCCGGTAAGCTTCGTGACCTGACGGACGTCGCTCATGGCCCCGCGCGCGGCCTGCCCGAGTATCGGAAGCTTGTCCTGTACGTCGGCGAGTCGTTCCTCTGCCGAGATGAGCATTCCCCCGCCGCTGCTGCGAAGCGTGTCGCCATTCACCACGTGAGGCGCGCGCGGGGAACCACCCTCGATCAGCACCACGGGCGCACCCAACAACCGCCCGCCGCTCGCGATGCGCACGTCCGCATCACGACGCACGAGCGGCGCGAACTCAGCAAGGATCTCGGCTGCGATGCGGACGTGCGCCAGCGTGTCGGACGAAAGACGCGCAGGCTCCATTTCCTCGACGCGGCCGATCTTCCTCCCGGAGAGCCACACCTCGCTGCCGGACAGGATGCCCGCAGCGTCCGGCGCAAGGATCTGGATGTGCACCCGTTCACCATGCAGCGCGCCCACCCGCCCGAAGATGAGGATGGTGAGCACGAGGGCGATGATGACGGCGACGAGCACAATGCCCGGCCAGAGATTGGACCAGCGAGTGTCCTGCACGATTCCGGAAGCTACGTGGAACTGACCTGAATGGCCTGCTTATACCCTCTTGAGGCAAGCAGTGGACCAGCCTGCCATTGACGCGGACCTGCGCAGGGGTAGCTTCGCCCGGACGCGAGTGAAGGGAGGACGTGATGCCCGCCGAGATGCCGGATGCCGACCAACGCCTCAATGACGTGTTACAACTCGTGCGCGCTCGCCTTTCGCGCTTGCGACCGGTGCGAATCGACGCGGACTTCGAGCGGCTGGTGGTGGAGTTCACGCTGACGCAGCTTCGCGATGACCTGCGCGTCGACGACGCGGAGATTGCACGCCTGCGCGCCGCGTGTGACCAATTGCTCGAAGAGCGCGGGACACTGCTCCTCGGCGTTCGCTGACTGATGGATGCCGACGCACGACGCCCCGCCGCGAGTGATTCGCGGCGGGGCGTCGTGACAACAGCGGCTGACATGCGCTCGACAGGATTCGAACCTGCGACCTTCGGCTCCGGAGGCCGACGCTCTATCCAGCTGAGCTACGAGCGCAAACTCGAAGGCTCGTCCGAAGCCCCCGAGCAAACCATCAACCAGTCGGGGCGACTGGATTTGAACCAGCGACCTCCTGCTCCCGAAGCAGGCGCGCTACCGGGCTACGCTACGCCCCGAGATCCTGCACCCACACAGCGCCTGACATGCGCCCGGAAGGACTCGAACCTCCAACCTTCTGATCCGTAGTCAGATGCTCTATCCAATTGAGCTACGGGCGCTCGACGACTACAACGATACGTAATCGCGTCCAGTCTCGGAACTTAGCCGTGCAGGTGCGTCAGGTCAAGAACGTGATCCTCATGTCTGCGTGTACCGGTACCCCGTGATTCCACCCTTTACGACCTTGAGCGAGAACGGCTTGGTTGCGCCCTTCACAACGTCACTGACCTTGACCGTTTCCGTCGCGAGCACCGCTCCGGCCCTGTCGACAAACTCGAACGTCAATGAATAGGACGCCGTCGCCTTGCCCCGATTCTCCACAGAACCTGTCAGCGAAGTCTCGGTGTCGCTGCGCGTGAACCCCGTGAAGTTGACCTTCAGCGGGAGGTCCTCGGATCGCTTGTTGTACTTGATGAGCGAGTCGCCGAGCGCCTTCTTCAACTTCAGGTCCTTGGCTGCGCGCTGCAGACCCTGGTATGCGAATGCGTAAAGCAGCCAGTTGTCGGGATTCGACGGATCGATCTTCACCAGGCGATCCACTACCGGGATCATGTCCTGAAAGCGATTCAGCGCGAAATACATCGCCGCGAGGTTGCTGAGCGCGTCGCGCTGATATGGGTTGTTTTCGAGCGCTGCCGCGAAGAGCTTCGCGGCATCATCGGAGCGATTGAATCGCGTCGGGATCACGCCGGCCTGTGTCAGCGCGATGTCGTCATAGCGCTTCGGGTTCGCGATCATGTCGGCATAGATCGACGGCACCGATGCGGAATCGCCGGCGATGACATACAGGTCCACGAGTGAATTGCGCACCGCAGGAGCGTCCGTCGCGGACGGCACCTCGGCGAGATACCAGGTAAAGGCGCGGATGGCCTCCTTCGCACTCGCCGTCTTCTGCGCGCCCGTCAGGAGCTCCATCTGGTCGGCCGCCATGCGCCCGATCTCGAATGTCGACCGCCGCTTGATGTCGGCGTACGCAGTGTCAGTAGCGGCAAGCTCGATCGCGCGGCGATACTCGGCGTTCGCGCGTGGGAGGTCCTTCGCGTTGGCGGCGACCGTGGCCATGACGTACGGCGCGTACGCACTGGTGCGGTTGATCACCATGCTGCGCCTGGCGAGGGCAGCGGCAGAATCGAACTGCTGCGCCTGAAGCGCACTGAATGACGCCTGGATGAGCTTGAACCACGGCGCCTGGTGGCGCCACTGCGACAGATCCGCCGTGCAGCCGGGATTCGTCCTCTCCACGAGGGTGAACAGAGAGTCGGCCGTGACGAGGAGGTCAATCGCTGCGCCTGGATTCGTGGCGAAGCCGACCCCGCCACGCGTCGGTGAGGTGACGAGTTCGGGCTGTGCGGCGAAGAGGATCATCGCCTTGCCGATGAGCAAGGCGCGAGCGCTCGGATTCTCCATTTTCTTGTCTTCTTCCGTGACGCCTTTCACGACGTCACGAAGGATCTTGGCCTTATCCTCGGGCTTGGCGGCGTTGAAGGCACGCTGGAGGTTGAAGCTTGCGAGCGCGACTTTCTGAGGCTTGCCCTCGTCGATGTCGCACGTGCTCGGCTGCTGCGCGAGGCTGGCGCCGAGTGGAAGCACGGTGAAAACGGCGGCGAGACGTAACACGTTCATGAAGCTGCTCCTGTTATGGGGCTGAGACGACAGAGCGTAAATACACCGTGAAGGTGCGGCGGTTTCGATTATGGCGGGTGTGCGGCTTTTCTCCAAGGGAAAGCCCCACGGGGTGTCCTCCCGTGGGGCAATGGGCCGTACAAGACTCGAACTTGTGACCTCCACGATGTCAACGTGGCGCTCTAACCAACTGAGCTAACGGCCCGAACAATGGGACTCGGGATACGACGGTCAATCCGGACAGCCTGGACTGCGCCGCTCCAGAGCGGGAAACGGGACTCGAACCCGCGACCCCAACCTTGGCAAGGTTGTGCTCTACCAACTGAGCTATTCCCGCGGTGGCCAGCCGGAGCACGCTGTGAGGCGGCGTCCGGACGGTCCTGCCGGGAGGTCAGCCTTCCGGCTTCCCGACCCGGCGAATGGAGGCGAGGGGAATCGAACCCCTGACCTCTTGAATGCCATTCAAGCGCTCTCCCAACTGAGCTACGCCCCCGCGGCTTCCAACGGGATTAGCGACAACTTCGCGGTGAAACGAAGACCGTCCCAGATCTTGCTGGAATCCCGGAACCTATTCGTGTGTATAACGATTGTCAATCAAAATAGGTCTGGCGCAATCATGAAAGGGCCGTATTTTGCACCGCCATTAGAGCAGTGAAATCCGGAGGTCGCCGCGTGACCGATGACGGTCGTCCGCGGCGCCCATCTTGCAGGCAAAGCGGCCGACGTCGCGCCGCACCTGACATACAACGCAATACCCGCAGTTTTCTGCGAGGGAACAGGCACTCATGACCGAAGTTAAGCGCCGTCGTCGTCGCTCCCCGCTTCCTGCCGGGATCGCGCCGAACGAGCCCGAGCGCGATATCCTCGACCAGTACCTCTACGAGGTCAGCACATATCCCCTCCTCAAGCCGGTGGAGGAGATTGAGCTGGCGCGGAAGATCCGTGCTGGTGACCAGGACGCGCTCCAGGAGCTGGTGAAGCGGAACCTCCGTTTCGTCATCTCCGTCGCCAAGAAATACCAGAACCGCGGACTGCCCCTTATCGATCTCATCGGTGAAGGGAACGTTGGTTTGCTCACCGCTGCCCGAAAGTTCGATCCCGACCAGGGCGTGAAGTTCATCTCGTACGCCGTCTGGTGGATCCGCCAGGCGATCCTGTCGTCGCTCGCACGCCAGGGGCGCACGGTCCGCGTGCCGCTGAACCGCACCGCCGACCTGTCGCGCATCATCAAGGCGTCCGAAATCCTCAGGCAGAAACTCCGTCGTGAGCCTTCGCCCGAGGAACTGGCGCAGCTCACCGGCCTCTCTGTCGATGTCGTGCAGTCGCTCGCCGCCCTCAACACCGGCGACGTTCGTCTTGATGCACCGATGGATCCCGAAGGCGACCGCTCGCTCATCGAGCGCTTCGTCGCGGACGAGATGCCCGACACCGAGGAAGAAGCGATGAACCGCTTCCTCACCGATGAGATCGAGCAGGCCCTCGGCACCCTCCCGCCGCGTGACGCGAAGGTGCTGCGACTCTACTTCGGGCTGGAAGGGGGTCGTGAGCACACCCTCGAGGAGATTGGCTCGATGCTGGGTGTGACGCGTGAGCGTGTCCGGCAGCTTCGTGACCGCGCCCTCAAGCGCCTCCGGGAAGGGGATGTGGGCCGCGCACTCGGGAGCTTTGCGGCGTAGTAACGGACCTTGCAGCAGAGGGAACGGGGAGGCCCATGCGGTCTCCCCGTTGTGCTACCAGGAAATAAAGAAAAGACGAACCGCAGAGGGCGCAAAGGGCGCGGAGGAATCCTCTGCGATCTCGGCGTCCTCTGCGGTTCATTTGTTTTTGTCGCTCCATCGACGGCCTAATCCCCCTCGGCGCGCTCGTCAACGCCTTGCCACGCGCCTCACGCGGCGGCAGAATGTCAACGGCGGATTTGTGACGTCCGTTTTTCTCCCTCGACCTCCGCCGCCCCGAATGATTCAGCTCGTCAATGTCCATAAGGCGTTCGGAGACAAAGTCGTGCTCGACGGGTTCACCCTCGAAGTGCCCGAGGGAGAGACCATGGTCATTATCGGCTATTCCGGGACCGGCAAGTCCGTCGCGATCAAGCATATCGTTGGCCTCCTCGAGCCCGATGAGGGGACGGTCTTCGTCGACGGCCTCGAGGTCCCGACTCTCCCGCGACGCGAGCTCTACCAGCTCCGCGAGAGCATCGGCTATGTCTTCCAGTTCGCA
>JBKJKH010000430.1:0-8360 GCA_046597595.1 Gemmatimonadaceae bacterium | reverse complement strand
CTCGAAGAGGTCGAAGATCGTGCGCAGGAATCCGTGCGCGTGCAGCATGCGTGACGAGCGTACGCGCACGACCGACACGCCGGTCTTGCCGGCGATGGCCGTGACCGGCCGGCGGGGCGCATCGAACGTGATGCGAGTGCCTGTTCCCTCGGGGCGGCGCGAGTTGAGCACGAACACCGGGATGCCGACCTTCACCGCCGGTGCGATGGTATTCGGGTGCAGGACCTTCGCGCCGAACGATGCGAGTTCCGCGGCTTCGTCGAATGAAACATTCTCGATGAGCTGCGCGTTCTTCACCACGCGCGGATCCGCGGTGAGCATCCCATCGACGTCGGTCCAGATCTCGATCGACTCGGCGCGCACCGCGGCGCCCACCAGTGCGGCGCTATAATCGGACCCACCGCGCCCCAGTGTCGTCGTGAGTCGTTCGGTTTCCGTCGCGCCGATGAAGCCGCCCATGACCGGTGTCTTTCCGCTGCGCAGGATCGGCAGGAGCGTTTCGCGCGCGGCCTTTGCGATCGCCTCGGGACGCGGCTCTGCCTTTCCGAATGTGCTGTCCGTGATGAGCACGTCGCGGGCGTCGACATGCTCCGCCGGCACATCGCGCTCACGGAACGCCGCGACGACCAGCAGCGCGGACAGCTGCTCTCCCATCGAGGCAATCGCGTCCTGGCTGCGCGGGGTCGAATGGCCGAGGGTCGACAGCGCCTCGGCCAGCGAGGCCAATTCGTCGAGCAGCGCGCTGAGCTCTCCCTGTATTTCCGCGCGTACTGCGGAATCGCGGATGAGCTTTTCCGCCTCCATGAGGTGCCGATCGCGCAAACCCTCCACGCCGCGCAATGCGCCGATGAGATGGCCGCGCGCCGCCTGCTCTCCCACCGCAATCAGCCCGTTGGTGACCCCCGACATGGCGGAGACGACAACGATCGGCTTGCGCGAGAGCCGCCCGCGCACGATCGACGCTGCGCGCTCGATCGCTTCGGCGTCGCCGACCGACGTGCCGCCAAACTTGATGACGATCATGCGCCGCTACCGCGCGAGCGGAGAACCTTCGAGCACACCCCGCGACGCGAGCAGCTCGGCATTGAGCACCGATGCGCCCGCGGCACCGAGCACAACGTTGTGCCCGAGCACGACGAGCCGCACATCGAGCACCGTGTCCGCGCGCACCCGTCCCACCACTGCGCTCATGCCGCGGCCGGTGTTGACATCGCGACGAGGCTGCGGCCTGTCCGGACGGTCGCTCATCACGAGCGGACGCTCAGGGGCGGATGGCATCTCGCGGACTTCTGCTTCGCCGTTCCACGACCGAAGAAGCTCTTCGACATCTGCCGCGCTGGCCTTCCGGTCAAACCCGATGGACATGCACACCGTGTGGCCGTGCTCCACCGGGACCCGGTTGGCGTGGGTGCTGACGGCGATCGGCGCCTCGACGACTCGATTGCCGTCGCATGCGCCGAGGATCTTGCGCAACTCCGCCTCGATCTTCGGCTCTTCGTCGGCGATGTAGGGGATGACATTGCTCAGGATGTCGAGCGACGCAACGCCCGGATATCCCGCGCCCGACGTGGCCTGCATGGTCGCGGCGAAGATCGTGCGGACGCCGAAGGCAGCGTGCAGTGGCGCGAGCGGCATCGCGGCGACGGCAGCCGCACAGTTTGCGTTCGTGACGATGGCGCCGGTCCACCCTCGACTGTCCCGCTGGCCCCGAATCAAGTCGAGGTGTCTGGCGTTCACGTCGGGTACGACGAGCGGCACGTCGGGATCCATGCGATAGCTCTTCGCGTTGCTCAGAACCATCCGACCGGAATGCGCGAACGCCGGCTCCACATCATGCGCGGTCGCGGCGTCGAGCGCGGAGAAGACGATGGGCGAACGCACGGCGCTGGGGTCGCACGGCAGCACCCGAAGCTCGCGCACTGCGGCGGGCATCGTCCCCTCGAGCCAATGCGCCGCCTCCAGGTAGGTCTTGCCGGCCGACCGCTCCGAGGCGCACAACTCGGCGATCTCGAACCACGGATGTGCCTCGAGCAGCCGCACGAAGGTCTGGCCCACTGCGCCCGTTGCGCCGAGGATGGCAACAGGCCACTTCGATCCATCGTGACGGAGGCTCACGAAACCCCCCGCTCGAGAAGCGTCCGTGCCAGGCGCTCGTACGCATCGACCGCTGCGCGAAGCTCCTCGACGTCGATGTGCTCATCTGGCGTGTGCGCCACATGAATGGAGCCCGGCCCGAACAACAATGGCGCCCCCCACCGGTCGAGCAGTGGAATATCCGAGGTGTACGCGACCGGGGCGGTCTCGAATCCAGGTACCGTGTGGAACCGCTGTGTCGGGATGTAGGAACCCCACTCGAGATCGGCGCGCCCCGCGGCCCATTGCTCGAGGGCCTCCTTGACAGGAGCGGGATCGCCGATGAGGCGGAACATCACTTCCGACTCCGCGTGCGCGGGAATGATGTTCGCCTCAGTGCCCGCGCGCAGCGTTCCCACGTTCAGCGTCGTGTCTCCCATGGCCTCGTCTCGCGGCCACTGCAGGTTCCGCAGTTCGAGGAGCATCTCGAGCATGGGAAAGATGGCAGACTGTCCGAGATGCGGATACGCTGAGTGCGCCTCGCGCCCGTGCGTTCGCACGTGCACCCTGAGCGATCCCTTGGCGCCCGTCGCGAGCTTGCTCTCGGTCGGTTCCCCGTTGATGAGGAACTTGCTGCGCGTCGGCAGGCGGTTGGCTGCCCGGGCGCCGTCCGAGCCTTTTTCTTCTCCGACGACGAAGAGCAAGTCGATGCGGTGTTCGCCGGACGTCGCGAGACGGTCCGCGGCCGCCAGCATCGCCGCCGCGATCCCCTTCGCGTCACACGAGCCGCGACCATACAGTCGCCCGTTCTCGAGCCGCGGGGCGATGAAGGGCGGGACCGTATCGAGATGCGTGGACAGCGTGACCACGCCTTTCCCGCGTGTTGCCCAGACGTTCCCACGCCCGGGCGTGACTTCCTGGACCTGCACGCTCCAACCGCGCGCGATCAGCCAGCGGGAGACGAAATCCACGGCCGGCCCTTCCCGGCCCGTGGGCGATTGCATCGCGAGCAGTTCGGCGGCCAGCGCAACGACGTCGGTCATATGACGGAGAACTTAAGGCATGGGCAGTCATCCAATCGACTACTGCGACTACTGCGGCTACTGAAAAACTGAAGCACTGAGCGACTGTGGGCTTCTCTCACCAGGAAGAGATACGGTGCGTGCGCCGTGAAAGAAGCCGTCAGTCGTTCAGTGCCTCAGCCGATCAGGGACATCAGTCGCGCGGAAAACCCACACGCCAACGGCGGAAAGCATATCGACTCCTGCAGGTACTGAAAGACTGAAGCACTGAGCAACTTCGGACTTCCGACCCGGCGTAGAGAAACGGGTGAGTGCGCCGGGAGAGAAGTCGGGAGTCGGTCAGTGCTTCAGTCGATCGTGGAGGCAGCAGTCGTGGAATCCGGCGAAGGGAGACTGGCGGCAATGACCGCAGGTTCCTAACGTGGCCGTATGCGGAGACCGTTGATGATCTGCCTCGGGCTGGTGGCGGCGGCGTGTACGACGAAGGAAGCGTTGCCGGTTGCGCAGACAGATACCACCGGCCCAGCCCTGGCCGCACGGGACACCATTCCCCAAGGCCCGCTCGGCGAGGCCATTCGGCGCGGGCGCGCGATACTCGTTGCGACCAGGGATAGCATGCCCGCGTACGTGGGCAATGACCTGACGTGCGTCAGCTGCCACCTCGACGAGGGCACGCGCCCGTACGCGATGCCCTGGACGGGGGTTCATGCGCGGTATCCTCAGTACCGGAGCCGGAGCGCTTCCGTTCAAACGCTCGAGGACCGAATCAACGATTGCTTCGAGCGGAGCCTCGCGGGCAAGGCGGTTCCGGAGCGGTCCCCGGAAATGCGCGCGATGGTGGCGTACATGGCGTGGCTTTCACGCGGCATCCCCGTTGGGTCGCGGACGCCTGGCCAGGGCATTGATTCCGTGCACGTCGCCTCGGCCGATGTGGGACGTGGGGCGCAGGTCTGGGCTGCTTCGTGCGCCCGTTGCCACGGCGCAGCAGGTGAAGGTGTGCCGCCGGCGCCGCCAGTCTGGGGCAACCGGTCCTTCACTGTCGGGGCCGGCATGGCACGCCCCCGCACCGCAGCCGCGTTCATCCGGTCGAACATGCCGCGCGACAAGCCGGGGACGCTGTCTGCGCAAAACGCGATGGACGTCGCGGCGTACGTGGGCACCCAGAACCGCGCGGACTTCCGCGGAAAGGAGCGAGACTGGCCGAAGGGCAATCCGCCTCCCGACGTCCCGTACCGGACTATCGCCGTGAAGCCAGTGACGGGCGGCTGATATTTCTTGTGCGGCCGCACGCGGCTTCCTGCGGATGCCCGCAGCTGCCAGTCTGACGGGTGGTCATGCTCTGTGCTTGTGCGCCTCATCGCAGCGCTGGAAGTGTCGATCCGTGAGCACCTGGGGCAGCTCACCGGTCGTCCTGTAGCGCGGAATGCGGCCGCGCCAACCGTCGCTGCGCGACTTTTCAACAGCAGCCAGCCAATGCATCATCACGATCGCGCAGCTGAAGCGGATGTCCGAGCCCCGGTATGCTGTGCTATTGTGCATCCTAGATGGAGTTGACTAAGCCAAATTGTTAAATCGACTTACAACGTATCTATAAAGTAATTTATCACATATACCAGGCAGCATTGACTCTGCTACGTGACTGACGTCGAGCGCACGGCGTACAATGTGGAGTCACAAAGATATTTGTGGAGAATATTTGACGGCGACCGCGCCCACAGATACTATCCACGCCCGAACACATGCCGAAAGAACATTACCGAGAGATGGCAATGGCGAAAAAGGGCAGACACCGCCGCAGTTCCGGTCCATCGCGTGCTCGCGCCAGCGCGGCAGCGCCGTTTGGCACCGTGAAGGAACTGGATCCGCTCCGCCGCTGCGGTGAAGGCACTACCGTCGAGCGCCTCTTCCGCGTCGACTCCTCGGAAGGCGGACGGTCCGAAGTCCACCTCGTATTCTTCGACCGGCATGGCTGGTATTGCGTCCACGGCCCGGACTGCGCTGCCGTGGCCGAAGTCCGCGACAGCGCACGCTCCCGAAAGCACACGACCCGGCTCCGTGCAGGGCAAGGAGAGCGCGGGGCGCGATGACTACCAGGACGGACGGTATGCGACGCCGAGTCCGGAGATGAGGATGCGCAGGTCTGTCCTGCTTCCATCGGTCATCGACTGATTCGACAGCAGGACGCCTCCTTGGGCCAGGAGCGCGAATCGCCGGGAAACGTTGTAGCGAACCAGCGCGCGGAGATCGGTCGCCAAGCCGACCCCTTGGCCGGCCTTGTAGCTGTCGACGACCTCCGTCGTGGCGATGAACCCCAGCATACCCTTCAGGTCGAAAACTGCCTTCCTGGAGATCGGGAAGGAGTACATCGCTCCAGCCGTTATGCCGGCGACCTGCCACCAGTCATCCTGGGCGGGATCCTCGATGTCGTGCTCATTGTAGAAGAACGAAACGGCGATCCCCAGGTGCTCGCCCTTCTGGCGACCGAAGTTGAGGATGCTATCGTGGTACCCGAGCTTCGCACGACCGGCCCGTGGATTGGTTTTCGACTTGTCCGCGAATCCACCGAAGGGAATCGCCGGTCCGATATTGAAGACGCCCATGTACGATTTCCGCTCCTGCTGGTTCTGGGCGCCGAGTGCGGCCCCCGACAGCAGGAAAGCGAACGCGCCGGTCAGGAATGGGTTCCAGCGACGGACGGTTGGACAGATGCGCATATCGAACTCCAGGGCCTACTCCTTCGGCTTGACCAGCAAGCGCTGTCCGACCTTGATCTTGTCCCCGATGATCTGGTTCAGCGCCCGCAGTCTCTCGGGAGCGATGCCGTACAGGTCAGATATAGACCCGATCGCCTCGCCAGACTGCACGACATGGTAAATCGCCTCTTTCGACCGTGCTTCCGCCAGGATCTGGAGCCGACGTTCCGTCTCGATCGTGATGCGGCGCTCGATTTCGTGGCGGCGGATGGTCCGTAACACCGCCGTCATCCTGGTATCCTCACCGGGATATGCCGAGAGGTTGAGCCGTTCGCCCGTGGACCTGACTCGAAGGATCAGCCCCCGGTCCGTGCCGAAGAACACCCGGCCCGTGCTCGCGGCCAGCGAGTCATAAGGGAGGCTGCGGTGCTCGACACTCGAGGGCACTGGATCCCAGGCCGCGGGCGGCAGTACGCGCGGCGGAACCATAAGGAGCAGGATCCGGCGGTCGGTCGCGAGCACCGTCGTGGGGGTTGGCCGGTAGTAGTCCCACCACAGGCGCTGCATGAGGCTCGCCTGCGACTGGATTGTCTCGCCGGGCTCGAGCGCACCCTGTATCGCCAGTTCGCGGGCCACAAGCTTGCGCGCCGTCGTCGGGTCAGCAGACTTTCGGTCGATGTACCAGGCGACCGCGGCCAGGGCGAGGAGCACCGCGCCAATGGCGGTTGCGTAGCGCGTGAGCGTCGCGCGCCACGACGACTTTGGCGCCGCCCGCCCGAGGCGGGCAGCCGTCCGGGCGCCGGGCGCTGGAAGAACGTCGATGTTGGGAAGAGTCACGGTGGCTGCAAGCTATTGCAGAGACCGTGCACGGCGCAGCTATTCCAACAGCTATTCCAGCGGCTATTCGATCGGGCGCGCGGGCGTTGGTGGCGCCGACGTACGACCGTGGTGGCCCGCGTGCACCCCGAACTGGGCGTACCGCGCGCTCAGGGGCGCGTACCCCAGCGACTCGGCCTCGGGCACGAAACGGGACACGATGTTCCACACCCCGGTGGCGCCCCCTTCGGCAAGCACGGCCGCGCATTCCGCGACGAGCCACGCCAAGCCGTACGGATCGTGCCGCTCTCCCAGCGTCAGGGCTTCGCGGAATCCCTGTTCTGCGCCCGGCACATCACCGAGTGCGACCAGGCAGCGCACGCGAAGTGCTTCCGCGAGTTCACGCCCACGGAACCAGCGGTCATGCCTCGTGTTCACGAGCGACCACGCCTTCGCGCGCCACTCTTCTGCGATCGTGCGGCGTCCGAGCGCCAGCGCGGCGAGGCCTGCGCCCGCCATCGCACCACACTCGACGTCGGCCTGGCCGACGCTCTGTGCAAGCGAGACAACCTGCTGGTACAGGTCCAGGGCGGGCGCATGATCACTGCTCTCGCGGGCGAGATGCGCAAGGTTGAAGAGCGTCGCGAGCCGATGCTGCTCGTTGCCGACGAGCGTAAACAGCCGCAGGGCTTCCGCGAACCGCTCGCGCGCCATTGGGTAGCGCCCGCTCTTGAGATGCAGCACGCCGAGGTTCAATGCGGCGAGACCCGTGAGATCCGGCGCATGCGCGCTGCGTCCGAGCTCCAGCGCTACCGTGTACGAATCGACCGCCGTGGCGCTATTGCCCGCACGTGAGTGCGCGATACCGGAGTTGATATGACACTTCACCTGGCCGCTGCGATCGCCGGCCTGCGTGAACAGCTCCAGCGCCTTTCCAAAAAGATGGATCGACTTCTCGGGACGTGCCTCCAGGACTGTCGCACCCAGCACCGTAAGCGCGTCGGCGAGCACCGCCGGCGTGTCGAGTCCGTCCGCGAGGCGCACGCCTTCTGTCGCGAAGCGCTCTGCGCTCGGCCAGTCTCCGAGCCGGCTGTGCGCGCGCGCGATCATGGCAAGGAGTGCGACGCGCTCCGGGTCGCAGGCGGCCGCCTCCGCTTCTGCCAGCAACCGATGGCCCGCCTCGAGTGTTTGCTGCGGAGGCTGGCCAAGCAACGAGCGGATGCGCTCGCGCATGCGGCGCACGCGCAGGCTGATCGCCGGTGAGGGCGGCGTTTCCTCATACCAGGAGATGACGAGATCGGCGAGCGTGTCCGCCTCCGCATAGCGACCGGCAGCCTCCGCCACTTCGGCGAGGCGCAGCCGGGCGGCCGAGAGCGGCGCGCCACCGTCCGCGTTTCGCGCTGCCATCGTGAAGAACGCGGTTGCTTCGTCGTGTGCGTACAGACTGGCGGCGCGCTCGCCGGCCAACAGCGCGAACTCGTTTGCCTTCTCCCGAACCCCCCCTGCGTCGTAGTGACCGGCGATCTCGGCGACTCGGCCTGCCTCGCGCCTTTCGAGCGCATATGCCACGGCCTCATGCGTCCGCCGCAGCCGGCGCACGTTCGTCGCGCGTCGCATGGCATCAACGAGCAGCGTGTGGGCGAAGGTAAAGGAATCGCCGTTCCGGTCGCCGGCAGGCAACAGCACAGCGGCATTGATAGCCGAGTCAATCGCGTCAAGGACGTCGTCTTCGGTCTCCTTCCCTGCCGCGATGACG
>JBKJKH010000424.1:0-2842 GCA_046597595.1 Gemmatimonadaceae bacterium | reverse complement strand
CTGGCGCGCCTGGACGTCAGTTCTTCCGGAACACCGGGAAAGCCGCGCATCGCGGTGCTGAAGTCTGGGTGCGCACGCCGGTGGCGCGCACGCTGTCTGCGCGTGCGGCGTACAGCTACCTGAATGCGCGGTTCGAGGACGGGCGCGCCGGCGCCGTTGCCCTCGCTGGCCTGAAGATCCCCGGTGTTGCACCACATCGATTTGACGGAACCCTCGAGGCCGCGCCGCTTTCGCGTTTATTCCCCGCGCTGCATGTCGCGGTCGACGGACGCTACGTCGCGGCCATGCCGGCGGATGACGCGAACCGCGTGTTCTCGCCGCCCTACGCGGTCGGTGACCTGCGGATGTGGTACGCGCCGCGTGGTGCGCAATGGATCTCTCCCTTTGCCGGCGCGAGCAATGTCTTCGATCGCGAATACAACACGTCGGTCGTGATCAATGCCGCGGGGGGACGCTACTTCGAGCCCGGCCCGGGGCGCGTCTTCTACGTGGGGCTCGAAGGGCGTCTCGCCAGGACGCGTTAGGCTCGCATCCCTTCGCGCTGCAGCGCATCCCTGACGCGCGTGCGAAGCTCGCTCGGCGCCGCGTGCTCCTCGCGCAATGAATGCAGCGTGTCCAGTACGAGCTTTTCGAAGTCGTAGTGGGGATGGCACGCGCGGCAATCGCGCAGGTGTGCCGCGACAGCGGCCATGCGCTCCTCGGTCAGCTCTTCGTCAAGAAAGTCGAAGAGTTGCTGCATGGCGGAGCGGCAATCAACGGGTGGCTGGCTCATGCGTGCGGTGCGTCAGGGGAGGTCTTGCGGAGCAGGAAGCCTTCATCGCGAGCGAACTCTGTGAGCATTTCCTGGAGAATCCGGCGCCCGCGGTACAGTCGTGAGCGCACAGTGCCGATTGGGACGCCCAGCATCTCCGCCGCGGCATCGTACGACTGGTCCTCGACGTCGACCAGAATCACCGCGGACCGGAACGGCTCTTCCAGGTCGCCGAGTGCTTTTGCGAGCGCGGGCTTGAGGTCGAGGCGCCTGACCAGGGCTTCCGTGTCGTCCTGAATCATCTGGACGTGCACACCGACCGCGTCCAGCGCCTCCGCATCGCCATCCTCGAGCGATACCTGCCGGCGCTCGCGCTCGCGGGTACGCAAAAAAACATTGCGCGCGATCGTGAAGAGCCATCGCCGCGCATCACTGCCGGGCAGAAAGGTGTGCCAGGAACGATAGGCGCGCAGATACGCGTCCTGCACGACATCGCTCGCATCAGCGTCGTTGCGCGTAAGGGAAAGCGCAAACCGGTAGACATCATCGAACCACGGCAGCGCTTCGCTTTCGAAGCGCGCGTCCGCGAGGGGATCCCGCGATGGGTCGGCGGGAGAAGAAGGGGCTTTCGCTACGCTCACGTCACTCGAATCCCGTGCACTGCTGCGAGGTTCCCGACTCCCGGACGCACGACGGGCCCGGAGCGTGTGCGCGCCGGGCCCGCCTGGTGAAACCGGGCATGTGACTTACCGAACGATGCCCTTCACCGTGTTCAGCTGTCCGCGGATCTCGCCGCCGGGGTTCAGCGTGGTATGCACGTTCACGTACGCACCACCCGTTGTCACAAGCGTGACGAGCTGGTCCCAGGTCGGGCCACCCACGCGGATGTTTGCCGGCGTGATCGTTCCCGTAGCGATCTGCTGGTCGTCACCGACCGCCGCGATCGTCGGCGTGAGATAGAGGTCCACGAGGATCGGACCGTTGGCGTTCACCACGCCCGAGTGAATGTGTGCCTGGGTGAGGTTTACCAACTTTCCGACCTTGAGCGTGAAGGTCATGCTCTGGACACTCGTGGAGAAGGAGCCATCGAACGACCCATAGCCTGTCGTCGTCGGCTTCGATGGGACCTCACTGAGTCCGCTCAGGATCGCGACGACGTGTTCGGGGCCGTTCGGCGCCTGAATAAAGTCATTGGTCTCACATCCAACAGCGCCAACAACCGCCGCAACCGCCAACGTTCCCGCCAACAGACGAATCCTCTTCATTCCTGCCTCCCTCGGCACTTGAAACCTGTATGATTGCGAGTCGCTTTTCGGCGCCGCTCTACCCTCAGCCAATGTAATGCGGCAGCGTCAGCCCGTCGATGATAGCGCTCCGTCGAGGCCTCGCTTGCTGCTGATCCGTTGCCGATGGGTGTTCGAAATCGAACAGCGGAATCCCATGAGCGGGCACGAGAGACAGCGCGTGCCGGTGCTCCTCGTGCGTAAGGCGTTGTGAGGCTAACAGTTACCGGCGGCACCTCGGGGGCACGGTCCTTCCCTTAGGCGAGCGGAGTTTCCCGCCTCGAACCTCCCCCGCCAAGCGCTGCGCAGTGGATATCCAACGCCCCAGGCAGAAAAACCACAAACGCTACATCCTCGGCGGCGCCCTGCTGTTGGCAATCGTCACGGTCACGGTCGCGCTCACGCGACTGGAGCCGGCAGCACCAAGCATCGAAGGTGGAACGCTCTGGATCGACACGGTGCGCCAGGGGACGATGGTCCGTCAGGTTCGCGCACCGGGAACGCTCGTGCCTGAGCAGATTCGCTACGTCGCGGCGCAGACAGCCGGGCGGGTTGAACTGCTCCCAGTGCGCCCGGGAGTGACTGTCACGCCCACCACCACGCTGCTCGAACTGAGCAACCCGGATGTGCAGCTCGAGGCCCTTTCCGCACAGCAGAATGTTGCCGCGGCCGAAGCGCAGCTCCTCAACCTGCGGACACAGCTCGAGACGCAGCGCCTCAACCAGAAGTCGTCGGTCGCGGCGGCACGCACCGCCTATAACGAAGCCGCGCGCAACGCGGCGGTGATGGAACAGCTCGACAAGAAGGG
>JBKJKH010000394.1:0-5873 GCA_046597595.1 Gemmatimonadaceae bacterium | reverse complement strand
GTGGGGATCACGGCCACGATGGTGATCACGGCGTATCTGCATGTCGGAGTGGTCATCGGCCTCCTGCCGACGACAGGACTCACGCTGCCCTTCGTCTCGTACGGGCGATCGAATCTCGTACTGTCAATGTTCATGACCGGCGTCCTCGCGAATATCGGCTCGGAGCGGGAGAAGGTCGTGGGCGAACACGCATCGAACCCGCTCGAGTGAGAATCGTCTTTGCGGGCGGCGGGACCGGTGGCCACCTGTATCCGGCGATCGCCATTGCGAGAGCACTCCTGAAGATCAATCCCGATGTGCGGCCCTTCTTCATCGGCGCGCGACGCGGGATCGAGCGCGATGTCCTCCCCGGGACAGGCTACGACCACGAGTTGCTCGAGCTCCACCCGATCTATCGCGCCAATCCACTTCACAACTGGAAGACCATCCGCGGCGCGATCGGCGCGTGGCGTGAGCTCACGCGCATCGTGAAGCGCGAGCAGCCGCGCATTGTCGTCGGCACTGGCGGATATGCGATGGGGCTCGCGACGGCGCATGCGCTCGTGCACGGCATCCCCGTCGTGCAACAGGTCGCGGACAGTCATCCAGGCGTGACTGCGCGCCTCGTGGCCCGCTGGTCGCGCGAGATCTACCTTGGCTTTCCGGAGGCGGCCCCGCTCATCAAGGCACGGCGCGACGCTGAAGTCGTGGATGTCGGCAATCCGATAGAGCCGCCGCCCGACCCGCGTCCGGAGCGCGCGAATGCACGCGAGCTCTGGGGATTTCCACGGGAGGGCGGCCGCGTCCTCGTCGTGTTTGGTGGCAGCCAGGGAGCGCGCGCCGTGAACGAAGCGCTGGCCGGTTGGATTGCCCGCGGGTTGCCGTCGTCGTTGCACATCGTATGGGCGACCGGAAAGGGTAACTACGAGGCGCACCGGCTCCTCGACTCTGAGCGCGTTCGCGTCGTGCCGTACCTGTCGCCGATCTCGGAGGCGTATGCCGCGTGTGACCTGGCTATCGCACGGAGCGGAGCAATCTCCACGGCCGAACTATGCGCGTGGGGAATTCCGATGATCCTCATCCCGCTGCCGACAGCGGCCGCCGATCATCAAACCTCGAATGCCCGGGCGCTCGAGGGTGCGGGCGCGGCCGTGCACATCCGTCAGGCGGACCTGACTCCTGAGCGGCTCGAGCGTGAGGTAATGGACCTCCTGGGCAACGAAACGCGGCTGGCGGCAATGGCCCGGGGAGCCCTCACGCGCAGCCGGCCCGATGCCGCTGCGACGATCGCCCGGCGTATACTTACGCTTGTCGCATAGCCAGCATTCCTCCATAAGTCTCCTCGCCCGCGACGACCCCCGACCTGTCCATTTTGTCGGGGTTGCCGGTGCGGGCATGAGCGCGCTCGCGGAGCTGTTCATTCTTCGTGGCGTTCGCGTCAGCGGCTGCGACGCTGCCCTTGGCCCGGCTGTGGACCTCCGCCGGGCGGGCGTCGAGCTGTACGAGAGTCACGATCCGGCGCATGTGGACGCGGCGCGGGCGCTCGTTGTGACATCGGCGATGCCGAAGGATCACCCCGAGCTGCTGAGGGCGCGCGACCTGGGGTTGCCGGTGATCCGCCGCGCTGAAGCGCTGGGCGAAGCAGTCCGGGGAGGCGTGGTCGTCGGCATCGCGGGAACCCACGGCAAGACGACGACGACCGTCCTGACCACGGGCGCGCTCACGAGTGCAGGCCGCAATCCAACCGGCCTCGTTGGCGCACGGGTGGCAGCCTGGGATGGAAATCTCAAGCGCGGCGGCGACGACCTCTTCGTCGTCGAAGCGGATGAATATGACCGGTCGTTCCTTGCGTTGACGCCCACCGTGGCCGTCGTGACCAACCTCGAGGCCGATCACCTCGACATTTATCGTGATCTTGCGGACATCCGCGAGACATTCGCGACCTACATCAAGCCTGCCCGCACCATCGTGCTCTGCGCGGACGATCCGGGAGCGAACACCCTGCGGACGCCGAACACTGCCGAAGTCATTCGCTATGGCGTGACATCGCGCGACGCGCGCCTGGTGGCGAGGCAGTTGCGCCTTGAAGGCGTGCGTGCGCTCTTCGACGTCGTATACGACGGCAGGATTCTCGGCACCATCGAGCTGCAGATGCCCGGCATGCACAATGTCCGCAACGCGCTGGCGGCCGTCGCCGTGGGGCTCGCGCTGGGCGTGCCGCTCGACGGCATGCGCGAAGGACTCGCCGGTGTTCGTGGCGCCGAGCGTCGCTTTCAACGGGTGGGCGAAGCGAATGGCGCGCTCATCGTCGACGACTACGCGCACCATCCAACGGAGATCCGCGCGACGCTCGAAGCGGCGCGCACGGCGTATCCCGGACGGCGCATTGTTGTCGCGTTCCAGCCGCACTTGTTCACGCGCACCCGGGATTTTGCCGCGGAATTCGGCAGTGCCCTCGCACAGGCCGACGCGGTCTTCCTCACCGAGATCTATGCGGCGCGCGAGCAGCCGATTGCCGGCGTGAGCGCAGGTCTCGTCGAGGATGCCCTCAAGCGGGAGGGCGGAGTGCTTGCGTGGCGCGGAGAGCGCACGGCGCTGGCCGCCGCTCTCGCGCGTGCCGTTCAGAAGGGTGACGTCGTCCTGACGATGGGCGCGGGCGATATCACGCGCACCGGTCCGGAGCTCCTCGAGAAGCTGCGCTACACCGCATGACCCCCCACTCATCGCGCCCCTCCAACGACGCGGATCTGACCGCGCCGGACACGCACGCCCCGATTCATCGTGGGGCGCGGCATGTCGCGCGGGTGACGCTGCTTTTCGTCGCGCTCGCGGCGGTGCTTTCCGCCCCCTGGTGGGGACGCGCGGGCCTCGAGCGCCTGGATTTTTTCCGCATCCAGCGCGTCGAGATCATCGGGCTCAGGCACCTGCCTCCCGAAGAAATCCTCGCCCGTCTCCAGGTGGATACCTTCGCCTCAGTCTGGCAGCGTCTCGAGCCACTCGCGCGGCGTCTGCGAGCGCATCCCGACCTCGAGGATGCCGATGTCTCCCGCCGACTCCCGGGAACGCTGGTCGTGGCTGTGCGCGAACGCGCGCCCGTGGCGCTCGTGCCAGCGCCTAACGGCATGCAGGTGTACGATAGGCGTGGCGTGGCCCTCCCCCTCGACCCGTCTCGCGCGTCCATCGATGCGCCCGTCATCGCGACGCCCGACACGCTCATCCTCGCGTTGCTCGACGAGGTGCGCCTCCAGGAACCCGCGTTGTTCGCGCGCATCAGCGAGGTCCGCCGGGCGGGAAACGAGTTACTGATCCTGATCGCCGCTGTTCCCGTCCGTGCGCGGAGCGATCTTTCCGCTGCGCGTCTCGCCGAAGTCATTCCCGTAGAAGCGGATCTCAAGCGGCGTGGGGCACAACCCGCCGAGCTCGACCTCCGTTTCCGCGATCAAGTCATCGCCCGCCTGCAATGAACCTCGAACGCCTCGTCGCCGGCCTGGACATTGGCTCCGCGAAAACCACCGCGATCATCGCCGAGGTCGTCGGCGACTTGCCGCGCCGGCCCGAGCTCAAGGTGCTCGGCGTCGGCCAGAGTCGCACGACCGGGCTGCGCCGTGGTGTCGTCAGCGACATTGAAGAGACGACGCGCTCCATCCGCAAGGCGCTCACCGATGCCGAGCGCATGGCGGGGGCGCAGGTGCATAGCGTATTTGTCGGCATTGCCGGCGAGCATGTGCAGGCGATGACCAGCAAGGGCGTCGTCGCCGTGAGCGGCGACGAAATCAATCGCGGGGACGTGAATCGCGCGAATGAAGTCGCGCGCACGCAGTCCATCCCGCAGGACCGGGAACTGCTGCACGCGATCCCGCAGGAGTACACGGTCGATCGAAACGAGGGCATCCGCGATCCCATCGGCATGGTCGGCATGCGCCTCGAGACCGAGATGTATCTCGTGACCATCGGGAGCTCGCCCGCCATGAACCTGCGCAAGAGTGTCGAGCGGGCAGGGTATGAGGTGCGCGAACTGGTGCTCGAGCCCCTCGCGAGCGCGCTGGCCGTGCTCACCGAGGACGAGAAGGAGCTGGGCGTCGCGCTGGTCGAGATGGGCGCGGGAACGACGGACATTGCCGTCTTTCACGAAGGCAAGATCCGGCATCTGGGCACCATCGCGTTTGGCGGCAACAATGTCACTAACGACATCGTGCACGGCCTTGGCGTGACGCAGGCGGACGCGGAGCGCTTGAAGGAGCGCTATGGGTGCGCCTACGAGCCGCTGGTCGACCCCGCCGACGTGATTCAGCTGCCGAGCACTGTGGCGCAAGGGGACCGCCACATCCCGCGCGAATTGCTGGCGCATATCATCCATCAGCGCACCGACGAGATTTTTGACCTCGTGCAGCGCGAGATCGACCGGGCGGGCTATGCGGGGAAGCTGAGCGCCGGCATCGTGCTCACCGGAGGCGCGGCCGCCACGCAGGGGACGGTTGAGCTCGCAGGTGACGTCTTCGGCATTGGTGCCCGGGTCGGGTCGCCGGCCGAGCAGATCGGTGGGCTTTCTGACTCCGTCCAGAGCCCGCGTTTCGCCACCGTGGTGGGCCTGGCAACCTACGGCTCGCGTATCATCGCTGAAGGTGGCAGCGTGGGGGGGAAGAAGCTGATGTCGGGTGCCGGAATGGACGGCATGGTGAAGAAGGCCCGGACCTGGCTGAACGAGTTTTTCTGACCGCTCCCGTGGGTCCGAAAAAGGCGCGATTACAAAGCTGACTGCCGATCCACAATTGTGGATAACCTCCCTTGACACGGCGCGTACTTTTTTAGCGCTTCGGTCGTCTCAAAAGTGGTGATCCTCCGGTGGCGTCATGGTTTCCAGCCAGTGATGTCAACCAGATCACCATGCCCGAGGTTATCAACAGTGCAGCCGCCGGCGTCGCTGGCGACCACCGTACATCCTTCAGCAGTTTTCGTGGAGAAACCCTCGCGATGATTTTCGAGTTCGAGGAGACCGCGTCGGACGGCGCGCGGATGAAGGTGGTGGGTGTGGGCGGCGGTGGTGGCAATGCCGTCAATCGGATGATCGAGGACCAGCTCGAGGGCGTCGAGTTCATCTCCGTCAACACCGACGCGCAGGCCCTGCTCCATTCAAAGTCGGGCGTGAAGATCCAGATCGGCAAGAAGCTGACGCGCGGACTTGGCGCGGGCGCTCGCCCTGAGATCGGCAAGCAGGCCATCGAGGAAAGCCGTGAAGAAGTGCTTCGCGCACTGACTGGCGCAGACCTGGTCTTCATCACCTGCGGCATGGGCGGCGGCACCGGCACCGGTGCAGCGCCTGTCGTTGCAGAACTGGCCCGGGAGGCTGGAGCGCTCTGCGTCGGCATCGTGACGCGCCCATTCCTGTTCGAGGGCCGCAAGCGGATGCGGCAGGCGGAACTGGGAATCGCCGAGATGCGCAAGAACGTGGATACGATGATCGTCGTGCCAAACGAGCGGCTGCTGGCCGTCGTCGGGAAGGGGATTCCGTTCCAGGATGCGCTCAAGAAGGCGGACGAGGTGCTGCTGCACGCGACGCAGGGCATTTCGTCGCTCATCAGCGTCACAGGCCTCGTCAATGTGGATTTTGCCGACGTGCGCACCGTCATGCAGAACGGCGGCTCGGCCCTCATGGGCACGGGTATCGGCCGCGGCGACGCGCGCGCGCAGGAAGCCGCGCAGCAGGCGATTGCCTCACCGCTGCTCGACAATGTGTCGATCACGGGCGCGACCGGCGTGCTGGTGAACATCACCGGCGGTGCCGACCTTACGCTCGGTGAAGTGCATCAGATCAACGAGATCATCCACGACGCGGTTGGCGATGATTCCGAGATCATCTTTGGTGCGGTGCACGAGCCGGCCATGCAGGGTGAGAT
>JBKJKH010000294.1:0-4552 GCA_046597595.1 Gemmatimonadaceae bacterium | reverse complement strand
CGGTGCGAGTCGCTCGTGTACCACTCGCCCTCCAACGACGGTGAGCGTCACGCGCGCGTCGCGAATCGTCTCGGGTGCGATGCGCGTAAGATCTCGATCGACCAGCACGAGATCCGCGACCTTCCCCCTCGTCAGCGATCCCTTCACCGTATCCTCGAACGACGAGTACGCGGCATCCTGCGTATACGCGCGGAGCGCCTCCTCCACAGTGATCTTCTGCTCGGGAACCCATCCCATCGGGCGCGCATCGTCGAGCGTGCGCCGCGTGACGGCGGCGTAAATCCCTTCGAGCGGGGTGGGGGGCGCGACGAACCAGTCGCTTCCGAATGCAAGGCGAGCGCCGGCATCGAGGAGCGCGCGGAACGCATAGGTCCCTTTCGCACGCTCCGCACCAATGACCTTGTCAGCCCATCGCCCATCGTCGATGGCGTGATACGGCTGCATGCTCGCGATCACTCCAAGCCTGGCAAAGCGGGGAATGTCCCGGGCGGCGAGGTGTTGGGCGTGCTCAATTCGCCACCGGCGGTCGCGCGACCCGTTTTCCTTCGCCACGCGCTCATACACATCCAGCTGGGTGCGATTCGCCTTGTCGCCGATGGCATGCACGAATATCTGGAGCCCCGCCTTGTCGGCACCGCTCGTCATCTCGTACAGCGCGTCCGGCCTCGTGACGAACAAGCCGGTGTCGTTCGGCGCATCAGTGAACGGCTCGAGCATCTCCGCCGTATGAGAGCCGAGGGATCCGTCGACGAATGCCTTGAGACTGCCGATGCGCAACCACGTGTCCCCGCGGCCATGAGCCGCGACCTCGTCTCGCAAACGCGGCCACGTCACCAGTGGCACAGCCGCATAGATGCGCGTGCGCAAGGCGCCCGCCAGGTGCGCGCGCCGGAAGGTCTCGACATCCGCCCACGAACCCATGTTGTGAACGGACGTCACCCCCTGCTCCGCGACATGCCGCATTGCGGCGGCGAGCGCGCGATCATTCTCGGCGTCGCTCGACGGCGGCACCGCTTCATCCACCAGCGCCATGGCGTTGTCCTTCAGCACGCCGGTGGGCTCACCGGAGCCATCGCGAACAATCGCGCCGCCCACAATCTCCTGTGCGTCGCGCGTGACCTTCGCCAGTTTCAGGGCAAGCGAGTTGGCAAGACTCATGTGCCCGTCGAGACGATTGATCCATACCGGGTGATGCGGCGTCACCGAATCGATCCATGAGCGTTCAGGGAGCGAGCCACCCCACTGTTCGTGGTCCCAGTCGCCATTCGTGATCCACGTGCCGGGCGGGACGGTCCTGGCAAAGTCAGCGATGCGCTTCACGAAGTCAGCGGGCGTCTTCGCATCACGCAACTTCACCGATGCGAGACCGCGGCCTCCGTCGACGAAGTGCACGTGCGAGTCGATGAAGCCCGGGAGCAGCATCTGCCCCTTCGCATCGATGACCCGCGTCTGCGCCGTCACGAGCTTCCGGATGGCGGCACTCGATCCAACAGCCGCGATCCGCTCGCCGCGTACGGCGACGGCATCGGCCCACGGCTGGCGGGGATCGGCAGTCCACGCACGCGCATTCACGATCGCGAGGGTGACCGGGCCGTTCTGCGCCGCGGCGTCAGACATGGCGGTCACGAGCGCAATGCCGAGGGCGGCGATCGATGCATATGAAGCGGGTTTCATGAAGGACCCGATCCGTGGCATTGGCCCTATCCGCGCCGTTCTACTGCATCCCGCACGTCCAGCAGAATCTCGAAGTAGAGCTGTTCGCGGCGGTAGGCGAAATCGAGGGTCGCCATCTGGGAATCGTCGCCCGAGGCCTTGGCCCGCTCGAATGCTTCGCGGTACATCTCATCGATGTTGGCCATGATCTTGTCGCGGGAGCGTGCCATGCGCGTGGACTCCAGAGCCTGGAAGGTCAACCGGGGCGGCGCGTCATCCGGGCCGGCTGGGACTTCGTCCCGGTCGAGAAGGTATTTGCGAGCCGCGCCAAACAGCAGACGTCTCGATTGCAGCGGATCGGGCATATGAAGCGCGGAGAAGTCTTTGCCCGCGACGAATTCCGCTGTGTCTACTGCGGAAACGTATTTCCCGAAGAGGAGCTCACCGTGGACCACGTACAGCCACGCATGCGCGGGGGCGATCACTCGGGTGGGAACGTAGTGACCGCGTGCAGGGGCTGCAACACGCTGAAGGGCTCGCGCCGGCTGGCGGAGTTCCTGAGCACGGAATCCTCAGCACATGCGAACTTCCAGCGCTACGCCCTTCACGTATGGGAGCGGCACTTGCGGGCGGTGAATCAGGAGATGGACAAGATTCGCAGCAGCCGCTGACCTCAGCGCAAACCCCGCTCGCGCATCAACATGGCGAGTGCCGCATCGTCCACGGCCTTGCCGCTGAGTTGCTCGAGCACGGCCTCATCGGTGTCGCCCTGTGCGGTCATGAGCGGGGGCGGGGTGCCGATTCCGGCGCGTGAAGTACCGGCGCGGCGGTCGACTTCCAGCACGGCGACCACTGGCGACGCACCAGACTCACTGATGCGACGAATGCGCACCTCGGGGCCGTGCGCCATCGTCCGCTCGAATAGGATGTCGGTCATGGTCTGTTGTTCCGGCGTACGCTGTCTGCCCGGTGCTGGGCGCTGGCTGAACGATGGGGTCTCATATGCGGCGCGCGGTGACGGGCGTCACCCGTTTGGATGCTCTGGTGGATCGCCAAGGTGGTGGAACACCGCTTCCGCCACCGGAATGCCGTCACCGAGGTGCTCTGTAACGATACGCTCGAGCAAGGGCATCGATACGGCGGAATACCAGACACCCTCGGGATACACGACAACGATCGGCCCGTGCGAGCACACGCCGAGGCAGGGCACTTCACCCCGTTTCACCCGATTTGGGCCGAAAAGCAGGCCGGCGCGATCGAGTAGCGCCGGGAGCGCCGAATAGAGCGCACGGCCTGCGCGATTTGGTGCACAGAATCCTCCCGTGCATACCAACACGTGGTGCGCATAGGGTTCCATTCGGGGAGCGTCATCGGCGGCCGGCATCGTCGCGGCAAGCTAGCAGGTGCACCCAACCGCAGCGCCGCTCCCACTGTGGCGTGGCCGTCGCTAGCTTCGCAGCGATGCCACAGACGATTCCGGTCGACGATTTCACGCTCACGGCTGAGCTTCCAGAAACGGAAACCGGGCTGCCGCCAGTGCTCCTCGTTCATGGGATCTGCGTCAGTACGTGGTGCTTCGAACATTTCCTGAAGGGCTTTGCCGCCCACGGCTTTCCCACGTACGCGGTGCCGCTCAGCGGCCGCGAAGGAGGCCGTCCAGGCGACCTCGGGAAGCTGACGATCGGGGACTTTGCTGATGACGTGCGCGACGCGCTCGTGTGGATCGCGCACGAACACGGACAGCGACCCATCCTCCTCGGCCACTCGATGGGCGGGCTCATCGCGCAGAAGGTTGCTGCCGAGAACGAGGTAGCTGCACTGGTGCTCATTTCGCCGGCTCCGCCTCGTGGAATCCCGCTAATCAATCCACGGCTCTGGATCAGCCAGCTTCGCGCGCTGCCCCAGATTCTTCGGGGGAAGGCTATTGTCGCGGACATGCGTGAGATGGATTCGGTTGCGTTGAATCACATACCGGTCGATCAGCGTGTCGCGCTGCACCCACAGTTCGTGCCCGATAGCAGCCGCGCTGCGCGCGAACTCTCGCTCGGGGCCATCGTCGTTGATGAGAACAGGATTCGGTGCCCTGTCCTCTGCGTCACGGGCGCAGACGACAGACTGGTGCCCCCCGCAGTCACCGGTCGCGTTGCGGCCCGGTATCATGCCGCGGTGTGGACATACGCAGATCATGGCCACTTCATCGTGATGGAGCCCGGCGTCGAGAAGGTGATTGCCGACCTCGCGCAGTGGCTCGAACACGTGGTGCGAATGCGGGACGAGCCAACGCGCATGGAGGATCTCTGGACATCGCTCCAGCAATACATCGGCGAAGTGGTGGACTTCACGTTCTTTGACGGCAAGGTCGTGCGCGCCGAGATGGTGAGCGTCGATCGCTCGGTGCGGCGCGCCGCGGTCTACCGGCTCATCAGCGTGAAGCAGCCGGGCACGTCGCCGGCGCGAACGCCGGCGGAAGGCGAGAGTGCGCGCGCTTCACTGCATGAGCTGGCCGCGGTGATCCCCGCCGTCGCCTGAAGCCGGTCAATCCTTCTTGTTGTCACCTGGCGGCGCGACATACAGGTAGCGCTCGACCGGCGCTCCGCCAAGCAGGTGATGCTCGGCAATACGTCGCGCCGCTTTCACGTCGACGCCGGCATACCAGATGTTGTCAGGGTAGATGACCACCATCGGTCCGTGGCCGCACTGATTCATGCACCCCGCGCGATTGACGCGGACCGTGCCGCTCAGCGGCGAATGTTTCATGCATTTCTTGAGAGCCGCCTGGACGTCGTCTCCGCCGTCCTCGCTGCACGTCTTCCCGACACAGACGAAGACATGATGTGTGTATTGGCCCATAGGCAGGAACAGTAACAGCCCCCTTCCCCGCATCCATGCCCGTACCCGA
>JBKJKH010000564.1:0-2552 GCA_046597595.1 Gemmatimonadaceae bacterium | reverse complement strand
CCGGCGGACCGCGACAAAGCCTGTCGCGGGTAGAGCGCGCATTGGCGTTAGCCGCCGGTGCGTTGTTCGCGCATCCATCGATCACTGCGGATGCCGGCGGTATCGCGTTGCTCGGCGTGCTGCTGGCGATGCGAGTCTGGCGAAGAGGGACCGACACGACCATGACCCCCCGGAGCTCGCCGGTCAGCCGGTAGGAGCTCGCTGAACGGGCGGGCGACGGATCTCCACGGTGTAGCCATCGCGAGTCAACAACTCGCTCAGCACCTTGGCCGCGCTCTGGTCGGCGTGTTCGAGGATCCCCGACTGCCGCGCCGAGATCATGAGCTGCGACCGGATGCGGGCCTGAATGACGTCGCGGTCTTCCGCGCGAAACGGGTTGAGCAGCCCGCCACTTTCGTCATACGTCGTGACATTGACGACGTCTACGCTCATGACCTGCGCCGGCGGCAGCGAGATGACGATACGCTTCGCCGCCGAGTCGATATTGACGTTCGTTCCGCGCGAGAGGTCAATTCCGGCGGCGACGCGCGCGGTGACGACGAGCAACGTCTTTTTCGTCGAGCGAAACTGGGTCTGCTCGTACGTGACGACGTCGCGCAGCGTCATCTCCGTCGCCACGAGCTTCGCGACCGCGCGCAGCCGCTCGACGACGATCTCCTGCGTGACACGGGGCTCCGCACGCGTACCGAAGAACGGCAGCCCACTCACTGCGCGGCGCATCACCGTAATCCCGCCTGCTGCCGCAACGCCAAGGGCGAGGGCAATGACGCCCCAGGTGACGACCCGGCGCTGCGCGGCGGTGAGGAGAGGCTCAGCCATGGAGGAAATGTATCCTCCCGAAACACCGCCGTCCCTGACTAGCCCATCAAGTCGCCTTTCGAATCTCGATCCGGCCATTCCCCGTGGTCATCCGCACGCGACGCCCGCCCCCGCCAATCGTGCCCCGCAGCCGGCCGCGCCCGATTTCGCCGCTGGTGATCGTGATCGGGAAGTCTGAACGGATCTCACCGTTAGGCTGATTTGCATCGATGGTGCCCGCGAATCCAGATGGGACGGTCACGACGATGCGTCCGTTCCCCGTTGTGAAATTCATGTCATCACTCCCGGTCAGGGCCGCCATCGAAACTTCGATGTCGCCATTTCCCGAGCGCGCGGTGACGGGCCCGTTCGACGTCGAGACGATCACGCGGCCGTTACCACTGGTGGCCGTCACCGCACCGCGCGCGCCCTCGACGCTCACCGCACCATTCCCCGACGAAGCGCGCACACCGCCGTTTACACCCGACACGCGTACCTCACCGTTCCCGCTCGAGGCGCGCACTTCCTCGCCCGCCCCCACAACGGTCACATCGCCATTGCCCGATGAGACTGCGAGCTTCACCCCCCTCGGCAGGAGAACGGTAAAGCTGGCCGTCTCGCTGTCACCCTCATCCCAGTCGCGGTTGCGATGGTTGCGCGTGGTCATCCCTTCCATATCGCAGTCGCTGTATTCGGTCACTGCGCAGACCGCGACATCATTGCCTTCCTTTTCCACCGTGAACTCCACGATGCCATCCCCGTCACGGCCTCGGCGATCGTTGCGACCGTTCCGGCTGCTCCGGCGCGACTCGCGCTTTACGCCGCGCACTTCGGCAACATCGCCGTCGGCTGTGCGAACGCTGACGTCGCCCTTTTGCGTGCGCACCGCGAGCGTGGCCCCCGCCGCCATCTTGCCAGTCCAGGAAAACGTGCTGTCAGCACTGCGCTGCGGGCGGTTCTGGGACTGCGCTGACGCGGCTGTTGCGAGGGCGGAAAGCGAGAAGATCGCCAGCGCAGAGCGCGTGACGGAGGCAGCGGAACGGCGGGTAGACATTCAAACTCCAGATCTTCGTGAGCGGGTGGGTCATCTTCCGCCGGGCGGCGGTCACTGAGCCATTGGATTCCCCGACCGGTCGCAAGGTTGGAACGCCGCAAAAAAGTACCGGCCCGCCTTTCAGCGGACCGGCACCCTCCCCCACCACCTGCATCTATATAGAAAGCGCGATCGGGTGCGCGTCAGGCTGCCATCAATCCCTGCGGGCGCCAGGCAATCGGCGCTCCCTCCAGGGACACCGCCTGGTAGCGGGCAGGCGGAAACCCAACCACGCCGATTTCGAGCATATCTCCAGCGCCGACAGGCACTTCCGACTCGAGCACCGTCATCGCGCCTGCAAAGTTATCGCTCTGGACGACGCCAGCTTTTCGCGTCCCCTCGCCGGTGCTTATCGAAAACATGTAACGGGTCATTTCATCCCCCTTCGTTCGAGGTCAATTCCCGCGGTTGTGTCGTCCTACACCACCTCCCAACGAAAGAGCCGTGCCGTTCCCAGACGCGGTTTTCCCGACAACGGGGCAGAGGTTCCCGGACAGCCGGGCAGGCCGGACACGAAATGGCAGATATCCACTCGTCGATCGCCGCCAGCGCTCTCCTTGCCGAGCCCGTACTTGAGTCGTAACCTCACCGCCCCCCACCACTCCTCCCGCATGAGAGCTTCTATCCGGGCGTCACTGGCCGCGTTCGCGATGGCCACAGT
>JBKJKH010000488.1:0-4212 GCA_046597595.1 Gemmatimonadaceae bacterium | reverse complement strand
TCGAGATTTCGATGGCTACTTCAACAATCCGGTTGGCGACCGGTATCCGTACACCAGCCCGGCCAACGGGATCTGGGGTCCGAAGGTCATGATCATCAACGAAATGGCCGGCTCGGGTGGTGACCTGATGCCATACATGTTCAAACGCCGCAAGATCGGTCCGCTCGTCGGCAAGCGGACGTGGGGCGGGTTGGTGGCGACGACCGATACTCCGCCCTTCGTCGACGGCGGTTCAATGATCGCGCCACGCTTCGGCTTCTTCGACCGCAACGGCAAGTGGGCGGTGGAGAACGAGGGCATCGGTCCGGACATCGACGTCGAGAACTGGCCGAAGGATGTTGCGGCCGGTCACGACATGCAGCTCGAGCGCGCGGTGCAGGAAGGGCTTCGCCTGTTGAAGGAGAATCCCCCCAAGCGCGACACGGTGGAGCCGGCGCCTAACGAATGGGGGAAGCGGAAGTTACCGGCAGTCCTTCCGTGAGGGCGCGAGGAAATGACGAGCGTGGTGCTACGATCCCGCGCGCTTCACCACCTTGTGCATCCATGCATCCCCGCGATAGTCGCGCCACATCAACGTCGCTCGCTGGAGATCGCGCGACACGGTGACGAACGTGGCCACGTGGCCAAGCGTGCCGAGCGTCGTGTACCGGCCCGGCGCCGTCACCTTGTGAATCGTCACGGCGTTCGAGCTGGGCCACACGAGAAAGGCGATCGAACCATCGGCCAGCCACGTCGCGTATCCGCTTTCGGCGAACGACCGGGACCAGGAAACAGGGGTGCCCCCTGACACCGGCACGACGTCCACGCGCAGCGTGTCGTCGGTGGACGATGCCCAGCCGGTGTACAGCAGACTCATTCCGTCGGGTGATGCCTCCACCGAGTTGATGCCCCCGAACCAGGCGCCGATGGCAATTTCGCGCCGGCTTCCGCCACGTTCGACGATGATGCGGTCGCGCTCTTTCGGAATCCATGCCCAGCCATCGGGCACCGCCGTGACACCGACGATGGTGGAATCGGGAAGGTCGAGCGTTGCACTCGCAGCTCCCGTGCGAATGTCGACGCGCGAAAGGCGGGACCCTGTTGCGGTATGCGTCCGGGTAAGAAGCGTGATGGAATCGACCCACGCCGCCGAGACGACCGTCCCGGCGAGATTGAGAGACGTCTCCGCTCCTCCGTCGAACGCACGGAGCGAGTACTGCGCCTGGTTCCCGCCGGCGGGGCCGGGCACGTTCCGTCTCATGAGCAATCTCGCGCCGTCGGGCGACACGAACGCATTCACGAGGTTCGACGCCTGCATGAGCGGTGCGCCGGGGGGCAGCTTGCCCTTGAGCAGATCCGGGAAATTCGCGGCGACGACGGAGAACGAATAGCTCCCTTCGTCCACGGTCATCTGCAGGCCATCAGCCGTGACCGAGAGATTCGCGAATCTGCCGCTGTATATCGTGTCCTGGTGTTGCGCGAACCTGCCGGTGGAGGAATCAAATGCCACGCGGACGACGGCCTCCGCAGCGGTTGGACCAGCGCGTGTCATCCAGATCGCGTCACGGGAAGCCACGCCCCCGCACGTGCACGAGTTGAGTATGCGATCGGTGACGGTCCCGTTCCGCTCCACGATCTGCCATAACCCGCGCGGCGGCTGGAGGATCATCGCGACGATCCGCGACGATCCAGGGATCGCGCCGAGCGATGCGAGTGACGCGCCCGGTCCGGGGACGCGGAGACTGTCGCGCACCGTCCCGTCCAGCGTTGCGACTCGCACGGTGAAGGCGGATCCTGGAGAGCCGCCCGGGCCGATCAGGAGGGAATCACCTCCGCCATAGAAGGCGGCCGCGCCGGAAGTAAGAAATCGCGGCGGCGCGCCTAACGCGGAGATGATGAAGCTCCCGTACCGCCCCCCGACCGTGCCGAACATGAGCAGGTTGCGGCGGTCAGGACTCCAGGCGATGCCGTACGCGGCGGTCGCCCCTTCGAGAACGCGCCGCGTGATCGTGCTCCCCACATCCTGCAGCTCCACCGCGTACCGGCAGTCAGCGCCGTCGCACGCCTTGGTGAAGTAGGCGAGCTGCTTGCCGTCCTCGGAGAGGGTCGGTGCGGTGACGTTCCCGGTGAACGTCAGTTGCGTGCGGTCGCGGAGCGCGGCCGAGGTATCGACTTTCGTGAATCCTCCCTTGGCGGCGAACGCCGCGACCGCGCCGGCGATGACGACGGCGCCAAGGCCAGCTGCAACCAACGCGCGTGAGCGCCGGGGCGCTGGCGCCGCCGCCCCAGCTCCAGTGGTAAACGGCGAGAGGTGGGTGATGTCGATGGCGCGAAGGAAATCAGCGACGCTCCCGAACCGGTCGGCCGGCACCTTGGAGAGCGCTTTCGCCACAGCCGCGTCTACCTGCTCCGGCACCGTGTTGCGCACCGTGCGCACATGCATCGGCGACTCGGTCAGAAGCTTGGCGATGACTGCCTGTGCCGTCTTGCCGGTGATCGGTGGCTCGCCGACGAGCATCTCATAGAGCACCGACGCGAGCGAATACTGGTCGCTGCGCGCATCCACCGCGCGCTCGGCCGTCGCCTGCTCGGGGCTCATGTAGTGCGGCGTGCCTAACGAAAGTCCGGTTTCGGTCAACCGGTTGCCACCGGACTCCTGGACGGCGATGGCAATCCCGAAGTCGGCGAGCATCGCCTCGCCTTCCTGGAGGAGGATGTTCTCCGGCTTGATATCGCGATGCACGACGCCCATGCGATGCGCGTAGTCGAGCGCACTGCCGATGTGTTTGGTGATAGCCAGCGCCTGGTCGATAGAAAGCTGCTGCTCGCGATCGAGCAGATCCCGCAGCGACTCACCGCGCACGTACGGAAGCACGTAGTAGAGTCGCCCGCCGGCGCTCCCTGAATCAATGAGCGTCAGGATGTGCGGATGGTCGAGCCGGGCGGTGATCTTCACCTCAGCCAGGAACCGGTCGATGCCAAGAACGGCGCCGAGCTCAGGGCGCAGGACTTTCATGGCGACCTGTCGCTCGAGCTTGAGGTCCTGCGCGAGATACACGGTGGCCATCCCTCCCTGGCCGATCTGACGCTCGATCCGGTAGCGGTCAGCAAGGGCGGCGGCGAGGTCGGCCGGAGTGGTGGCTTGCACGGAAGTGCCGGGTTCAGGGAGACGCGCTGGTGCCAATATGGATCGAGCGTGGCGATGAGGAAAGCATCGTCACCAAGCGAGAGGTGCCACCGTGGCGGAACGTTGCTCGCCCTGCGTGACTCGGCTGGCCTGCGGATGTCTGGCGCGTCTTGTGAGAGCACCACGCGACCGGCGCCCGCGGATACGAGGGGTGTCCATGCGCCTACCGCACGATGACCGGCACGAGCAACCGCGCGGGCGGCAGCGCCTTGCCGGTGGCGGTGAATTCCATCGTTATCGACCGCGCCGTATCAGACGAATACTCGACGTCAGTGACCTCGCCCTGACCCGCGATCCACACGGCTGGCCTCGCGACCGCCTGGCCGGCGGGCAGCGTGAACCCATCTTTCGCCACCGTCCGCCAACGCTGGACGACGCCGGAATCCCCAAGGAGCCGAACAGCGAGCGCAAAGTGCGGAGTGATGCTGATGAACCGCAGCCGATACGTCGTACCTGCAATGAATTCGACTGGCGGATGGACGAGCAGCCCATTCAGCGTCATCGCAGGATCGGTGACCCCCGGCCCACCGCCGCCGATGACGAACACGCGATCCACCATCGTGTCGCGCACCACGCCAGGCTCAAGTACGATCAGCGGCGCAAACAGCCCGCCCCCGAGCTGGCGGTTCTCGTCGCTGTGGGTGTGGTACATGAACGTGCCCGCCCGCGGGGGCGTCATCTGCACCACAAATGAATCCCCTGGCGCGATCGGCTTGGCGGTGTGATACCGCGTCCCGCTCCACCCCGGCACGCCATCGAAGTAGCTCTCGAGCTCGATGCCGTGCCAATGGACTGCCGTCGACTGGCTGGAGCGATTGATCACCGTGATCTGTGTCGTCTCGCCGCGCACGAGCGTGAGCAGGGATCCGGGAATCAGCAGCGAGTCACTCTCCGGCTCCTTCGCACCCGCCTGAAGCACGAACGACAGCGCGCTCGCATCGCCAAAGACCTTCGGGCGCTCCGTCACGAACACGCGCAGCTTCCTCACGCGTGTTTTGGGGCGGGGCATCGCCGCGACCTTGCCCAGGTTGACATGGATGCCGAGC
>JBKJKH010000380.1:0-13993 GCA_046597595.1 Gemmatimonadaceae bacterium | reverse complement strand
GTTCACTTCATAGCCATCGTACTCGAACTTCATCACGCTCGACGTCACCGAAATGCCGCGCTCCTGCTCGAGCTTCATCCAGTCGGACGTTGCGTGACGCGTGGCACGACGGGCCTTGACACTGCCGGCGAGGTGGATGGCTCCGCCGTACAGCAGCAACTTCTCCGTCAGCGTCGTCTTGCCCGCGTCCGGATGGCTGATGATGGCAAAGGTGCGGCGGTTGGCAATCTTTGCCGCGATGATGCTGGACGCCGTGGTGGCGCTCTGACTGGCATTCACTGTCTTCGGGAAAAACGGGCTGGCGGGTGCCGGAAAGTTAGTCGCGTATCACCGCACCCGCAGTCAGGTCGGAGTGCAGCGAGAGTTCGGCGACGCTACCGACCATCTCGCGTGCCCACGACGGGCGTGCAGCTTATCTCTCTTCAGTCCCGCTTGCTGGTCGAGCCCCCGTTGCTGCCCGGCAGTGCTGAGACAACATTCGCCACGCCGAATGGCACGTGCACCGAGGGAGTGATCGGCGACGTCCCTTCTATGTGCATGAGCTGATCGTCGAAGAAGATATGCGGCTGGAATGTGCGGAGGATTTCGGCCTTCTCCACGCCCCCGAGGAAGAACGCCTCGTCTACCTGGATCCCCCACTCGCGCAACGTCGTGATTACCCGGGTGTGCGCCGGCGCGTTGCGCGCGGTGACGATGGCGAGGCGGAGGCGCGGCTGGTACGCCGAGTCGCGCTCCTGGCGGACGCGCTCCTTGGCCTGAAGGCCCGCGACCTCGGCAAAGAAGCGCTGGAGCGGACCGGCCTTCATCGGCTCGAGGGCGAGCTTACGTTCGTTGGAGTGGAAGCCGGCTAGGTCGCTAGCCTTGAACACCGCCTCGGCCGAGTCGTCAGCGATGATCCCATCGAAGTCGAAGGCGATGCGCAGCTCCGCCTCCGCATCGTCGACGAAGGCAGTGGGGAAGACCTGGCCGGCCGGGAGCCCCTTCGCGACCGCGCTGCGTACGTCGTCGGCGTTCGCCGATAGGAAGAGCGACGCGTTGAACGCGGACATATACAGGTACGGGTTCCGGCCCTTCACGAACGCCGCGCGCGAGATCGGAAGTCCGTGGTGCTCGATGGCGTTGAAGACGCGCAGGCCGGTGTCCGGGTCGTTGCGCGAGAGGAGCACGACCTCGACGACCTGCTCGGCTGCCCCAGCGCCGTTCAGGGCGAGTAGCCGGCGAACGAGCGGGAAGGCCACGCCGGGCGCAAGCACGTCGTCCTCGTGCTCGCGCTGGTACCGGCGGTACGCCTCCTCGCCCTCCTCGCGAAAGACGCGGTCCGAGGCTGCGAGGTCGAACAGGGCGCTAGATGCGACGGCGACGACCAAGCGGTCGTTCAGCGAGACGGGCATGCGGACGTGATGGAGGGGCTACGCGGCCGTGAAGTAGTGAACCACTGACGCGGCGAGATTCAAAGATAGGGTGCGTGTTCGCGTGAGCTGCGCTTCCAAGCGGTCGCAGAGGGCCATTAACCCATCAACCCGCGCGACGATTCGGCGCTGCTCAGCAAGGGGCGGGAGTGCCACGAGGAGCCGCAGAATCTGCTCTCGGGAAAGATTCCGCATCGAGTTGCTGGTGCCGGATGCCTGACCTGCATAGTACGTCCGGGCGGCTGCGGAGCCGTTGAACAGATTGAGGTACTCAGCATCCACGGACTTGGGGACTCGCACACGCAACACCTTGTCGCTCAGAAGCAGACGAGGCGGCGTCTCCGACACGACGACGCTTCGGCCGACCAACTCGGCCGTATTCGCACGCGACATGAGGAAATCGCCGGCTCGGACCTCGTATTGCGGTCGTGGATCAAGGTTGGACGGCAGCGCCTTGTTCTCATCCGGATCGAACACATTCCACGAAACGGCGCTGATCTTCAGCACGCCCCACTCGTCGGCACGACGGGGCCGCGGCTCGCAACTCGGACTCCAACCCGCCTCGATGGAAAGCGTTAGGTCCGCAAATCGAGCCCACTGCCAGCCATCCGGGAGAGCGTAGGCCATGTCGGCCTCCCTGATGAGCGGAGTCGCTTTTGCCGCGCTTATCACGCCCTCTTCGGATAGCTTGCGCTGCTCTGCCGCGACTCGCGCAAGCACGACACTCGCCTTCCCTTCAGTCGGGTCCTGCCTGACGAGCCTCCCGCGGACCGCTAGCTCGATTACCGTCTGTCGAATTTCGGCGACCGTCTTCGGTGAGTCGCAAACCAGGCCAAAGTTCTCGCGGAGCCTCTGCCAGAAAGACGCCAGCTCCACATCATGGCAAGCGGTAGCGAGGTGGTGCAGCAGCGAGCGATTCAGCCGCGCTCGCGCCTCGGCGCGCCTCTGCTGCCGCGCGTCCAACTCATCGCAGAGGGCCATCAGCTCGTCCACCTTCGCGACAATGCGCTGCTGCTCCTGCAGTGGCGGCAAGGCGACTGGAATCTGACCGACGATCTTGCCCGACACCTCTCTGAATGTTGTTCCCGGCGCGTTTCGGTCCACCTCTGGAGCTACCGCTTGCAGGAATCGGAAGAGATATTCGCTCATCCCACTGATGTACGGCACGCATGACTTGAATCCTTGGTTGGTCGCGAGCGGGTTGGCCGCTATGGCCACGTAGCCGATCGGAGCTCTGCTGGAGAAGAGGACAGCGCCCGCTGGAAGAAGTCGTGAGGAGCTCTTCTCCAACCCAGACTGGCTGATCTGCCGCCGACCCTCGCGCGCGTACTTGCCCCGGAGGCTGTTCAAGTCCGCCGGAGTAAGCCAGGGTATGCCGCCCGCGTCCGACCAATAAGCTGCTACCTCGGTCTTCGGCGTGCCTCCGCCAACCACCTCTCCGAGAGCGGACAGGCGCACCCATCGCCATGACTCGGGAATCGCATACGGCGCCGCGTCGTTGGGCAGAACGATGCCGTGCTTCGGCGTTCCGGCGCCCTGGCCACGGTCGAGTCGGTCTCTCGCCGTGCAGATACGGTCCAACAACCGGGTTGCCTCGGCATCGGTTGGATCCTGCCGTACAATCTGCCCTCGCACTGCCAGCTGCAGGATCAGCTGCCTCAGCTTCTGTACCCCGTTTGGCGCCTCCGCCATCACGTCGAACTGCTGCAGCAGCGACTCCGGGCTCACGACTTAGCCTCCGCCAGCACGTACTCCAGCGCGCCCGCCAGCTCCGTCTTGAGCGCGTCGCGTGTCTCCTCCACCTCCGCCATCGCCGCCAAGTACTCCGCCAGCAGCTCGTCGGGATCACGGTGGGCGTCGTCTACGGTGTTCGGGTTCTTGATGTCGAGGTTGTACCCGCGCCGGCGCACCTCCTCAACCGGTACGCGCCACGACTGGGGTGTATCGGCGCGCGACGTCCACCACGCCTTCTCCACGTCGAACTCTTCTAGGCGTATCGGCTTCGTCTTGCTGTAGCTCTTCTGCCCAGGGGGGTATGGGTGCTCGTAGTACCACACCTCCGACGTGGGCCGCCCCTTCGTGAGGAAAAGCAGGTTCGTGTTAATGCCCGTGTAGGGCGCAAACACCCCCTTAGGCAGCCGCACGATGGTGTGTAAGTCGCACTCGGCGAGCAGCTTCTCCTTGATGCGCGTCTTGATCCCCTCGCCGAACAGGAAACCGTCGGGCAGTACCACCGCCGCGCGACCGCCGTCCTTCAGCAGGTGCATGATCAGCACGAGGAACAGGTCCGCCGTTTCGCGCGTCTGGTACTGGGCCGGAAAGTTCGTTTCGACGCCCTGCTCCTCCTCGCCGCCGAAGGGCGGGTTCGTCAGGATCACATCCACCCGGTCCTTCGCCCCCTGGTCGCGCAGTGGTCGCGCGAGCGTGTTGTCCCGGCGCACTTGGGTGGGCACGTCGAGGCCGTGCAGCAGCAGGTTCGTGGTCGCGAGGAGATGTGGCAGTGGCTTCTTCTCAACGCCGCGGATGGCGCCCTGCAGCACCGCCTCTTGCTCGGGCGTCTGCACATGTCGCCCGCGGACAAACTCGATGGCGTTCACGAGGAAGCCGCCGGTCCCACACGCCGGGTCGAGCACCGTCTCGCCGAGCTTGGGTGCGGTCATCTCGGTCATGAACCGCGTGACGGCGCGCGGCGTGTAATACTCGCCCGCGTTGCCCGCGCTCTGCAGGTCACGCAAAATCTGCTCATACAGGTCGCCGAACTGGTGCCGGTCGCTCGACCGGTTAAAGTCGATCTCGTCGACCTTGTTGATCACCTGCCTTAGCAGGGTGCCGCTCTTCATATAGTTGTACGCGTCCTCAAAGACACCGCGTACGACTGCGGATGGATCGCCCGGGCGGCGCACGATTTCCAGCCGTTTCAGGGTGGGGAACAGATCCGCGTTGACGAAGTCTAGCAGCGCGTCCCCGGTGAGCCCCTCCTCGTCGGCCGCCCAGGCTCGCCATTGTAGACGCGGCGGTACTGGCGAGACGTAGCGGTCGTCCAGTAGCTGGCGCTCCTGGTCGCGGTCGTCGAAGATCTTCAGGAAAAGCAGCCAGCCGAGCTGGCCGATGCGCTGGGCGTCGCCGTCCACGCCGACGTCCTTCCGCATGATATCCTGAACGGATTTGATGATGTTGCCGAGCGACATGATTGCTGTTGGATGAGGGACGACGTGGTCGCCTTGCGCGTACTCGCCGGTGAGCGATGGAACGACGTCGACGACGGTGGTCAAGGTTGCGGGGCGCGGTCAGGCTGCGGAGTAAAGCTCGCGCTCCAACTCGCTCACCGCCTTTCTATACTCGCTCGGGCCGCCGAAGCGGCGGATGATCTCAGCAGGCGTGCCGAACGCTGTCAGTGGCTGAACGCGCAGCACGTCCATTCGCTCCAATGAGGCGACGCCCTCGTCGGCATACTTCGCCAGCAGCGCGTCCAGCACAGCGCGCGCATCTGTTCCAAAGCGCGTGAAGTAGTCGCGCTTCCGCACTTGGTCGGCGCGCTCTCGACGCGTGAGCGGGGGCTGGCCGAATGCGATGTGGCACACCAGGTCGAACGCGTCATAGTCGCGCCCTACCTCGTCCTCCAATGCCCCGAACAGCACGCCGCGCGCTTCAAGCTCGCGAATCATCGCCTCCTTCTTGTCCGCCGCATCCCAAGTCTTAAGGAAATCATCGAGCGACGCGAACTCTTCCGTAACCTTTCGCCGCGTATAGTCCTTCAACGACTCGGTGATCAACCGGCCGTCAGGGCCGTAATACTGCACGCGCTCGGAGACCACAGTCACCTTCACGCCCGCCACGACGTACCGCTTCGGCCGGTCAGGTCCTTGCTCGGTCTCTAACCCTTCGCCCTCGCCGCCGGGCGCATCACCACTCCCATTCGGTCTGGGCCAGCCGGCCTCATCGAAATCGTCGGGGTCGGGCGGCACGATGGAGCCGCCCTCGCCTGGCTCGTACACTTGCACGGGATCGCCGTCGAACATCGGGTCCGCAAACAGCTCAGTGGCCTTCTTGAAGTCCAGGATGGCGAACCACAGCTTCCCATGTTCCTCGTTAATCCGCGTGCCTCGACCGATGATCTGTTTGAACTTCGTCATCGACTGGATGCGCTGGTCGAGCACGATCAGCTTGCAGGTTTGCGCATCGACGCCCGTGTTCATCAGCTCCGCCGTGGTCGCAATCACGGGGTACATGCTCTCCGGGTCGATGAACCCGTCAAGGTGTCGTTTCCCCTCGACGTCGTCGCCCGTGATGCGCATGACGTACCGGCGGTCGGCCGTAGCCAGGTCGCCGTTCTCGTTCACGAGCGCCTGACGCATCCGCTCGGCGTGCTCGGTCGTCTCGCAGAAGACGATGGTCTTCGCGAACCGATCGGTGCCTTTGAGATATTCGGAGATCTTGCGAGCGACCAGCTTAGTTCGCTCTTCCAGTACGAGCGTGCGGTCGAAGTCGCGCTGGTTATAAATGCGGTCCTCGATTACCTCGCCGTGCTTGTCCGTCTGTCCGTGTTCGGGGCGCCACCCGGTCAGGTCCCGGTCGAGGTCGACGCGGATGACCTTGTACGGCGCCAGAAAACCGTCGTCGATCCCCTGTCGCAGCGAGTATGTGTAGACCGGCTCGCCGAAATAGTGGATGTTGGAAATCTCTTCCGTTTCTTTCGGCGTGGCCGTCATGCCTAGCTGCGTCGCGGACGAGAAGTAGTCCAGGATCTCGCGCCAGTTGGAGTCCTCCGCCGCGCTTCCCCGGTGGCACTCATCGACGACGATGAGATCGAAGAAGTCTGGCGAGAACTCCCGGTAGACATTGCGCTCTTCCTCCGTGCCCGAAACAGCCTGGTAGAGCGAGAGGTAGATCTCATAGCTCTTGTCGATGGTGCGGTTGGTGATCTTCGTCATCGCCGAGCCGAACGGCTTGAAGTCGTTCGTCTTCGTCTGGTCAACCAGTATGTTGCGGTCAGCGAGGAAGAGGATCCGCTTCTTGATCCCCGCCTTCCACAGCCGCCAGATGATCTGGAAGGCGGTGTACGTCTTCCCGGTGCCGGTCGCCATCACCAACAGCACGCGGTTCTGGCCGCGTGCGACCGCCTCCACGGAGCGGTTAATGGCGACGCGTTGGTAGTAGCGAGGCTCCTTCCCGCTGCCGTCGGTATGGTAGTCTTGTGTGACGATGCGCTCGCGCTCGGGATCGAGCCCCTTCCACGCGCGGTACCGCTGCCACAGCTCGTCTGGAGAGGGGAACGCGTCGAGGGCGAGTTCCGTCTCAACCGGCGAGGTTAGGCCGGTGCGGTCATGGAAGAGGAAACCATCGCCGTTCGAGCTGAATATGAACGGCGCGTCGAGCAACTCTGCGTAGCCGAGCGCCTGCTGCATACCGGCGCCGAGGGCGTGCCTGTTGTCTTTTGCCTCGACGACTGCGATTGGCAGGTCTGAGTGGTGGTAGAGAACGTAGTCGGCCCGCTTCCCCTCGGCCCGGCTGGACATCTTTCCCTTCACAATGACGCGTCCGTTCGTGAGCTGGACCTCCTCACGGACTTGCCGCCTCGCGTCCCAGCCGGCGGTGTGGATGGCCGGCGAGATGAACTTGCTGCGAATGTCCTGCTCCGTGAGGGCCTTCTTGTCCATTGTTCTCAGCAACGGTGGCGAGAGGCTCCGACTGGCGTAGCACGAACGTAACACGAAGGCCCGACAACATCGAAACGGCGAGCGCCTCCGCCTTGAGCGACCGGTGGACGTTCCCCGGCGAGCGCGCCGGAACGAAGGGCGCGCCCTGGTCAATGGCGCCACCGCCCAGGGCAGCGACAGCGCCCAATTCAGTGAGGGCGGCGAGCGCGACCGAAGAGCGCAAAAGGCGGTTCCAGAAGGTCGCTTTCGAACCGCTGGTTCCACGGGCAAGCCTCCTGGCGGTGCAAAACGAAGAGGTGTCGAAACCCCCGAAGCTCCCGCAGTCGCCATCTCGCGACGGCCTCACCTTGGCTGCCGATTCGTGCCTAGGTTATAGAGATGGAACACCGGGTGGCAGCCTCAGGCGAGCTATCGGCGCGAGCACTCCAGCCGTTATTGGACCCCCTTTTCCCTGGCGGCCTTCTTCCTCCCGGAGTTGTCACTCACGTCATCGACCTGAGGGCCGTTCGTTTCATCTCTCCCGGGCCCTTGGTCACACTGGCAACGATTCTGGCCGGACGATCTCCTGCTCTCCCCGCGGTTCGCCTAGTCGTTCCAGACAACGCTGATTGCCGTCGATATCTAGCAGCTGCTGGGTTCCTCCAACCGATTGGCGAATGCGCTGACATCGAGGGTGCCGCTGACCTGATGGGCTATGGCCCGAGTGAACTGGAGACGGTGTTGCCTCTAACGCGCCTGTGCGCGAGCAGCGAGATCCCGGCCTTGCTGCACCGAGTTGAAGGGCGTCTCGACACCATGATGGGCTGCGGCAGTGGCACGTGGGAAACTACGAAACGCCCCATCCTCAGCACGATTCGCGAACTTTGCGAGAACGTCTTCCAACATGCCGATGGGTCAACGGGTTGGATCGCCGCGCAGCGCTATCAGACGAAGGTGGGAACTCCGTTCGTCGAAGTTGCGATCGCTGACCGAGGACGCGGTATTCGTCGGAGCCTTGCCACCCGCCATACCGAACTGCTGCTCAGTTCAGACGCTCAAGCTCTGGAACGGATGCTCACGGAGAAGCTGAGTCGGCATTCCAACGAGTTTCGCGGCACGGGCTACTACGTGCTGCAGCGCGCCACCCGGGAACTCGATGGTTCGTTTCATCTCCGTTCTGGTGCTGGAACTGCGGAACGCGCTCGGCGAGGATCGCTCCAGCATCATGATTGCAGCGCTACGTGGCCGGGAACCCAACTCCAGGCTCGCTTCACGTGCGTCTCCGCTTCGGCTTGACCTTGGAAACTCCTTCTTGACGCGAGCACATATCGCGCGTACACTTACAGCGATGAAAACGATGATGTCTGGGCTGACGCGGCTGCCTGCTGTCCAGATCGCACCATCTGCCTTGGGCATGTACACAGATCCCGAGGCGTCGGCGATCCAACGGGCGCGGCAGGATCTTTTTGACGCATTATTCTCGGCCAGACCGGGGTCTTTGGTTCCGCTCTGTTTTGAGGGAGTCGAGCTCTCCGCGAGTTGTATTGCTGCCGTACTCGGGCCGGTGCTCAGCGCCATCGTTGAGCGGCATCTCGATGGGAAGTTCGTTCTAGGAGTCGACCCCACTGGCCGCAACGCTTGGGATGCTGACGCCGGTCTGCGCAAGGAATCGGAGCGTGCGGGCCGTAAGCTGGTATGCGTTTGGTCTGGTGCTGATACAAATGGAGAGCTCGTCGGTCCAGTGGACGAGCAAGTGAAGATCACCTACGGATTCGCCCGGAAATGCCTTAGGGCGAGGGGAGAGGGAGTGACAGCGCGCGATTTGGCCGAGCATTTTGAGCTTTCCATTCAGGCGGCTAGCAATCGGCTAGCCAAAGCGAGCTCGTTAGGACTGCTCTTCCAGGCCGATCGCGAATCAGTGGCTGGTGGGGGCTCACAGTACGTCTTTGTGCCGGTCACTTAGTTTTAGCTACGGAAACGATTACATTTCTTCACGTGTACGTGTGTATGAATCGGCCGGCCAAGTGGATGGGGTCGGCGGCAGGACGCCAGTTGAAAGGGACCACACCTTCGGCGGCGCGTTGAAGAAAATACGGCTTCGCCATTCGGGCGGATGCTGAGACCTCGTCGAACAAGGAGATAGGAAACCATGGCTTCGCCGACCAGCAGGTTTTCGGGCGCTGAGCGCTCCGAGAAGGCGTACAAGATCGTGATCGATAAGAAGGAGTACGACGTGGCAGTGTCTACGATGACCGGAACGCAGATCCTGGCATTGGCGGGGAAGACGCCGTCGGCGTATCGGCTCGACCAGAAGCTGCATGGAGGACAAGTCAAGAAAATCGGCCCCAACGAGACGGTCGATTTTGCGACGCCCGGTCTTGAGAAGTTCATGACCTTGCCTCTGGATCAGACCGACGGCGGCGCCGTGCCGTCGGTGAGGCACTGATGGACGCCGTGCTCGCAGCCCGGAGCGGCAACAACGAGCGAGCTGGGGAGCATTATCCCAGCCCCCTCGGGGCACCTCCAACACTACGACGCCAGTTCGACCTGCCGGAAGAGGACGTCGAAGCGCTCGATGTCCGCGGACTGCGATGGGAAACGGTGCTCCTGACCGAGGTCGGCCAAGAGGCGCAGGCGTTTTGGGTCTTCATCCACGAATTCCCGCTGCCGAAGGGCTACGCGGGCCTTTCGCCCACGGGTACACCGGTCCCACTCGACAAGGCGACGGTCGGCATTCGCGTGACGGGCTATCCAGGAGGCGCGCTCGACATGGCGTACTTCTGTCCGCCCCTCTCCCGCGCGGACGGGTGTACGATCAACAACCTGGGCGACATGCCCTTAGGGGGGCAGACCTTCCAGCAGTGGTCGCGACACTACACCCCAGCGAATCCCTTCCGAGTTGGAATCGACACGATCGGAACCCACCTGAACCTTGTTGAGGAGTGGCTCTTGAGGGAGCTCAGTCGATGATCGCCGCGCCCTCCTCCTGCCACCGCAGCGGCCCGGCTCCGACGGCGCTGCGCCTGACAGGTAAGCAGCTGCGAGCGTTGAAAGCCCACCTCTTTCCTGGCGACGGCAAGGAGGCGGTCGCTCTGGCATTGTGCGGACGGGGGCTTGGTCCGAGTGCGGACTTTCCCCACGAACTGGCCTGTGCACGCCAGACACTCGTGGTACATCGGATCGTCCCGGTCGCTTACAGCGACTGCAGCGTGCGCACACCCGATCAAATCACCTGGTCCACCGACAGACTACCGCCACTCTTGCTGGAGGCGGCAAAAAAGGGAATGGCCATTCTCAAGATCCATAGCCATCCAAGAGACTACCGCGCCTTCTCGAGCGTCGACGACGACGCGGACCGGGACCTCTTCCCCGGCATCTGCGCCTGGATCGATGATGGACGCAAGCACGCGAGCGCCGTTATGCTGCCCGACGGGCGCATCTTCGCTCGCACAGTTACTGATGAAGGCATTTTCACTCCAATAACAGTCGTGAGCGTCGCGGGGGACGACATTGCATTCTGGTATGGTGATGAGTTCGGAGAACCGAGACGGCATCTCAACGATCTGCCGACTGATCTTTCCAGGCCGGTGCCGGACTTCGCGCTGCGCACCTCGCAGGCATTCGGCGCGGGGACCGTTGCGCGCCTCAGCCGGCTTTCGATAGCGGTCATTGGAGCATCAGGGACAGGAAGCCCTGCCATAGAAATGCTCGCCCGACTCGGCGTGGGCGAGTTGGTCAACGTCGACGACGATGTGGTAGAGCGAAAGAATCTCAACCGGATAGTGAACGCCACTGGAGACGACGCCACTAACAAGAGACCAAAGGTAGAAGTCTTGGCTCGTGCAGTTCGTGCGATGGATCTCGGAACGCGCTTCATTCCCATTGTAAGCAATTTGTGGGACGCCGACGTGGTCCGCCGTGTCACGCAGTGTGACATCGTAGTCGGCTGCATGGACACGAAGGACGGGCGCGACCTGCTGAATCGCCTTGCGGCCTACTACAACATTCCGTATTTCGATGTAGGAGTCCGGCTCGACGCCGACGGCCTTGGTGGCATCGATCAAATCTGCGGGACTGTACACTACCTCCAGCCAGACGGGTCGAGCTTGGTGAGCCGCGGCGTTTTATCCCGCGATGACATACGTGCAGCTGCGCTCCGTCGGACCGATCAAGCTGCGTACGAAGCGCAGGTACAGCAGAAGTATCTTCGAGGCGTGCAAGAGAATCGTCCAGCAGTCATCAGCGTGAATATGCTGTATGCAAGTCTCGCCGTGAACGAACTGCTCGCACGTCTGCACCGCTTCCGTGATGACGACAACCGAGAGTTTGCAGCGTTCGGGATGAGCCTAACTCAGGCTCGCCTGATACAGGATACTGACGGAGAGCCCTGTCCGGCGCTTGCCGAGCGCGTTGGGCGCGGTGACGTGCGCCCGCTCTTAGGAATTCCCGAACTCAGTGTCACGTCCGGATCAGCTGCTGAAGGTGCGGAAGGCGTTGGGTGAAGGGGCTCAGCGTCTTCGCTTCACTAGTACGGCCCGTTCGCCATTGGTGGCACGACAGGCGGAGGCCGAGTTGGCGGTACCTCTTGACAGACGACCTACCCGACCGACTTGCCCCGTGCATCATCTACCTAGTTGGCGAGGACGGTGTACTCTGGTACGCCGCAATGCGCTGCCCATGCGATTGCGGCGCAATTCTGCATATGAGCATGCATAAGGAAGGCAGGCCGCGATGGACTGCCCTGCTGCATTCCGACGGCGGGATCTCACTTACGCCGAGTGTATGGCGCAAAGTCGGCTGCCGTAGTCATTTTTTTGTTAGAGATGGCCGCATACTTTGGTGCTGACGGCTTCATGCTCCGCGAGGGAGAGTTTCCCTAGCGTTGGCAGCAGCCGCCACGTGTTGAACCACGCAGACCAACAGCTGATTCGGACGAATCGTTTCTGTGTGCGGCGAGCAATCCATCCCTTGCCAGAGACGGAGGCATGGCTTTTACCACGACGCGTGCGGTCATCTTCGGCAAGACGTACCCGGAGCCGAGCAACAGATACACGGAGACCGTATGTACGGGGGCCATTCGTACGGACGACGGTAGGCCAATTCGTCTCTATCCTGTTCCGCTCCGATATCTGACAGGTGACCAGCAATACAAACTGTGGGACATCGTGGAGGTGGACACGGATAGAAGCTCGAAGGATCAGCGCCCCGAGAGTTTCAAGATTGATCCGGCCAAGCTGCAAGTTGTGGGTCATCTCGACACCGATCCGGATGGCTGGCGCCAGCGTCGCGAACTGATCGACCGCGACCGGTCTTGGCATTTCACGGGAATGGAATCGCTGAAGGCTGCGAACCGTGCGCACAACACGTCGATCGGGCTCGTTAGGCCGGGACGAGTCGACGATGTAGAGTTATGCGCCAAGCCCCATGAAGCCCGCGTGGAGTTTGAACGCAAGTGCGCCGAACTCCGCGCGATGAAGGAGAGCGATATGTTTGATCCGCAATATCAAACGCTCGATTTCCTCGACAACGAAATCTTTCTGCTATGGCGCTGCGAAACGCCGTGCAAAACGTGCCAAGCCAAGCCACACCGAATGAAGGTCCTCGATTGGGGACTTATGCAGCTCGCTCGCAAGAAGGGCTGGGAAGCCGCGCTTGAGAAGATGAGGATCGAGAGCGATCTCGCGAAGAAGGACTTCCGCCTGATCCTGGGCAACTTTGCGCAGCACCCGCGCAATTTTGGTGTGATTGCGCTGTGGTACCCGACCATACCTGAGCAGATGTCGTTGCTCTAAGCCGGTATCATGCGCCGGCAGCCATCCGTGGCGAGATGGCGCACTCCCCGCGCGCGCCCACGCTCGGCCCAGCGCTCGGCTAGGATGCTCCGATGGCAGTCTTCCGCGTGGCGCTCAAAACACGTGAGCGCAGCGCGCCGGCCAGATTGGAGCACCTCATTCACAAGCGCGTCGAACGCGTCCATCACCTCGTCAAATTCGGCGAGGTACCACGCGTACCACGAAAGACACTCGCCATGGTTCTCAGCGTTCTCGCGGAGCCATTTCGGATTCCCCGCGAACGCCGCGTGCACGTACTGAATGCCTGCCGCCTCGAGCGCCGCCACGAAGGCTGATTTCGAGAAGCCCGGTTTGTGACTCCACGCAATCTCGCGCACGTCAATAATGACCTCGACCCCCGCTTCGCGCGCGAGGGCTACGAATTCCGCGATTGTGCGCTGTTGGTAGCCGAGGGTGTAGATGACGTCACGCATGTGAGCGAATCTACAGCGCCGTCACGGCAACGGCAGCGCTGTGGTGATGCCGAGTGGACACGAACGGTGCCGAGGAGGTAGTGTATGGGTATGGCGGTCAGCGTTCCGCGGTACACGGTGGACGACCTCGAAGGCTTCCCGGACGACGGGAACCGCTACGAGTTGCTCGACGGCGTGCTGCTCGTTACGCCAGCGCCCGGCGTCCCGCACCAGGTTGTGACGAATCGGCTGCAGTTTCGGTTGACGTCGGCGGTGGAACAGCCGGGTTACGCCCATGTCGTGGGCCCGGGCGCTATCACGGTACCGCCGGGCACGCAACTCCAGCCGGACATCCTCGTCTATCCCGCGCGATTTCCGCTCGACATCCAGTGGCAGGATGTGACGGAGCACTGGCTGGCGGTGGAAGTGCTGAGCCGTTCGTCCCGCGTCTACGACCGGGAGTTCAAGCGCGACGCGTACTTCGCGCTCGGCGTCTCCGAAGTGTGGCTGCTGGACCTCCGCACGCGCAGCGTCGAGGTGTCCCGGCAACGCGGGCCGGGCGAAGTGGTCAATGACACCATTCGTTGGCGCGTGCCCAAGCAGGACCTCGTCGTCGCGGTGGACCTGCGCGAAGTGTTCGCCGGGCTGGAATAGTCAGGATCACCGTCGGGTACGGTCTACATCGCTCAGTAACCATCGTGGGA
>JBKJKH010000057.1:0-9814 GCA_046597595.1 Gemmatimonadaceae bacterium | reverse complement strand
TAACGCTCGCTGAGGCGGCGGCGCTTGCGGCAATGCCGAAGGGGCCGGCGCTCTATGATCCCATCAGGTATCCAGAGCGCGTTCAGCAGCGCCGCAATCTCGTGCTCGACCTCATGCTCCAGCAGGGCTACATCACACGGCGCGATGCGGACGCGGCGAAGGCACAGGCGGTGGTCGCCGTGCCGAACCGAGGGGCGCCGGCGGGCGCGCAATACGCCGTTGACGTCGCACGGGTCCAGGCAGAACACGCCGGCCTCTCGATAGGGCAAGGTGGGTATCGAATCCACACCACCATAGACCCTGGTTTGCAGACGGCCGCACAACTGTCACTCGTGCAGGGCATTCTGGATGTCGAGGCACGCGACGGCTTCACGCATCGTAAATGCGGCCGCGAGCCGGCGACAGCGGACGACTGTCTGCAGGGCATGGTCGTGGCGATCGATCCCGCGACCGGCGACGTGCGCGCGCTCGTTGGGGGCCGCGACTACGCGAGTTCGCCATTCAATCGCGCCGTGAACGCGATGCGGCAACCCGGGTCCGCATTCAAGCCGATCGTGTACGCCGCGGCGGTGAGTGACAGTATTCCCGCGAATGCCATCGTGCAGGACACTGCGCTGTCGGTGCCCATGCCGAGAGGCCAGCACTACCGGCCGTCCAACGCAGACAATGCGTTCCTTGGCCCGCTCACGTTGCGCGAAGCGCTCGTGCGGTCGCGAAACCCCGTCGCGGTGCAGCTCTTTCTCCAGGCCGGGGCCGACAGCGTGATTGCGCTCGCGCACCGCATGGGCATCGACGGCGCGATAGCGCCCTATCCTTCGAGCGCGATCGGTGCGTCGGTGGTGCAGCCACTGGACCTGGTGCGCGCCTACTCGGTGTTCGCGACGCTCGGCACCGCGGTCGAGACGCGTGTGGTGATGCGTGTCGAGGATCGTGAGGGCAGGACCGTGTGGTCACCCGCGCGCGCGCAACCCACGCGGGTGCTCGACCCCAACGTCGCGTTCATCGTCAGGGACATGATGCAGGACGTGGTCACGCGCGGCACTGCGACCAGCGTACGCCGGTTTGTGCCGGATCGCATTCCAGTGGCTGGAAAGACCGGTACGACGAACGACAATTCGGACGTGTGGTTCGTTGGCACGACTCCAGAGCTCGTTGCAGGCGTGTGGATCGGGTTTGACCGTCCGACGACGATCACTCCCGGCGCAGCGGGTGGAACTCTTGCGGCGCCGGTCTTCGGGCGCATGGTCGCGCAGTTCTACGCGAACCGCCAGGCGGCGCAGTGGCTGCCGCCGGAAGACCTCGTGATCGCGGACGTGGACCGGCTTACCGGGCTCCTCGCGGATGCATCGACGCCGGCTGATCGGAGGCAGGTCGAATACTTCCTCCCTGGCACCGAGCCGGCCTCGTTGCGGTACAACCCGTGGCGGTTACTGCAGTGGGGGCCGATCGCGTACTGAAAACGACGAGTGACTACGACGAGTGAGCACGAGTCACTCGTCTCACTCGTCGTAGTCACTCGTCGTAGCCGTTACCCTGCTGCCGACACTGCCTCGGCGTGCTCTTCCGCGATTTCCATCTCCGTCTTTGGAGTGGTCACCGGCTTGGGCGGCGGCAGCAGCGCGATGTTAAACACTTCATCGAGCGTGGCCACCGGGTGGAACTTCAGCGTGTTGCGCACATCCTCCGGAATGTCCTCGATGTCCGCTTCGTTGTCCTTCGGGAGGATGATGGTGGTGATCCCCGCGCGATGCGCGCCAAGCACCTTTTCCTTCAAGCCCCCGATCGGCAGCACGCGGCCACGCAGCGTGATCTCACCGGTCATCGCGACATCCTTCCGTACCGGGCGGCCCGACATCGCAGACACGAGTGCTGTCGACATCGTGGTGCCTGCTGACGGACCATCCTTCGGAATTGCGCCCGCCGGCACATGCACGTGCACTTCGAGCGCGCCCAGCCGGTCCTCGGGAATCTGGAGCGTCGAGGCGTGGGTCGCGGCATACGTCAGCGCGGCGCGCGCGCTCTCTTTCATGACATCGCCAAGCTGGCCGGTGAGGATGAGTGAAACATTTCCCCAGCCGGAAACCTGCGTCTCGCCGTCGCTCGAGCGCGCGCCGCCGCCGTGCAGGCGCCGGATGGCGGCTTCCACGAACATAATGTCGCCGCCTGCGGGCGTGTAATACATGCCCGTTGCGACGCCCACCTCGTGATGCTCATTGGCGCGCTCAGGATGCACTCGCGGACGGCCGAGCAGCTGGCGCACTTCGGCGTCGTCGATCAAACCGTCTTCAATGATCTTGGAATCGCCGCTCGCGATCTTGCGCGCGACCGTGCGCGTCACCGCGCCAATTTGCCGTTCCAGCTGCCGCACGCCGCTTTCGCGCGTGTAGTGCGAAATCACCGTCATGACGGCGGAGTCATCAAACCGCACGTTCTTGTCACCAAGACCCGAGTCCTCGAGCTGGCGCGGAATGAGGTATTTCTTCGCAATCTCCGCCTTTTCCCGCTCGGTATAGCCGGCAAAGTCGACCACTTCCATGCGGTCGAGCAGCGGGCCGGGAATATTCTGGATGAAGTTCGCCGTGGCGATGAAGAGCACTTCGCTCAGGTCAAACGGGATGTTCAGGTAGTGGTCGGTGAACGAGTCGTTTTGCGCGGGGTCGAGCACCTCGAGCAGCGCGCTCGATGGATCACCCTGGAACGAAGAGCCGAGCTTGTCCACCTCGTCGAGCAGGAAGACGGGATTCTTCGCGCCCGCCTGCTTCATGCCCTGGACGATGCGCCCGGGCATTGCGCCGACGTACGTCCGCCGATGGCCGCGGATGTCCGCTTCATCGCGCGCTCCACCTAGCGCGACGCGCACATACTCCCGGCCGAGCGCGCGCGCGATCGACTTGGCGATGGAGGTCTTGCCGACACCCGGCGGCCCGACAAAGAGGAGAATCGGCCCCTTCGCCATCGCGCGGGATTTCGCTTCCTTCTGGTCGGTGATGAGACGATCGTCGGGGTCTTCATCGCCCGGGTGCAGCGCCGGATTCGCTTCGTCGGAGTGCGCCTTCAACTTGATGATGGGAATCTCACCCGTCGTCTTGACCTCGTCAGCGAGTTGCTGCGCGCGTAACTGACGCACGGCGAGAAATTCGAGCACCCGGTCCTTCACGTCCGGGAGCCCGTAGTGATCCTCGTCGAGCACTACCTGTGCGTGGTTCAGCTCGAGGTTGTCGTCTGATCGCGAATTCCACGGCAGTTCGGCGATCCATTCCAGGTATGTCCGGATGACCTGTGCTTCCATGGACTCACGGCCCGCGCGCTCGAGCCGGCCAAGCTCGCGCTCCACCTCGACGCGCGCCTGCTTCGGCAGTTCGAGCTTGTTGAGCTTCTCACGGAGCTCCTCGATTTCGCGCGACTGGTCGTCATCGCCCAGCTCCTTCTGGATCGCCTTCATCTGCTCGCGCAGGTACATCTCGCGCTGTCGCTCGCCGAGCTCTTCCTGCACCTGTGACTTGATCTCTTCCTGCGCCTCGAGCATCCCGATCTGCCGTTGGACATGTACGAGGACACGCTTGAGGCGCTCCTCGACACTCAATGTCTCGAGCAGTCCCTGCTTTTCGGGAACGGAGAGTTCGATGTAGCCGGCGACGAGATCGGCGAACTTGCCCGGGTCGGTGACCGCATCAAGGACCTGGTGCACAACCTCCTCAGGCAATCCGCGGCGTTCACCGAGCTCGGCCGCGCGCTCTCGAATTTCCTTGTGCAGCGCCTCAAAAGCAGGATCCGCATCATTCAGCGGTCCCATCTCCTCGGCCGGCATGATGACAGCCTGGAGGTACCCATCGGCTGAGCTGTACTGGAGGGAAGTGGCGCGCTGCTCGCCCTGGAGCAGCAGCTGCACGCCTCCCAGTCCGCGCTGAATCTGGCCGATCCGCGCGATGACACCCATCGAGTAGAGAATCTCCGGCGATGGTTCGTCCGTATTGTCGCGCTGGGCGACTGCAAAGACGAGGCGCTCGCCCTTGAGCGCCGCTTCGATGGCGCGGAGGGTACCAGGCCGGCCGGCCGCGATGGGCGCGGTGAGGCCGGGAAAAATGACGGTGCCGCGGAGCGGAAGTACTGGAAGCGTCTGGCGCTGCGCCATGGAATTGCTGGAAATGAGGAGACATGGGGGTGCTAGTCGCCCCCGGGCCATACTGGCTCTGGCGCAGCAACCGTTCCAACGCGGAATTTCCCTGCTACGGATGCACTTTCCGCTCTCGGGAGTTACGCCGTTACGGCGGCTTTGGGAAGGACCGACAGCCTGTCTGGCGGTGCCTCGCGTCGAAACGGCTGGATCGGCTGACTGTGACATTTCGCCTGTTCGTGCACCACTATATGGCCTAAATTGGCTCCGTACCCTCCCTTACCCGTTTCCCACAACGTGCCGGACTCCGTTTCCTCTGCCTCAGACGCTGAGCTGCGCTCGCACATTGAGCGCGTGCTGGCCGCGACATATGAGGTAGACAAGGAGGTTGGGCGTGGCGGCATGGGGATCGTGTACCGGGCAAAGGACCGCCGGCTCAAGCGGACCGTCGCCATCAAGCTGTTGCCGCCGGAGCTCGCGTTCCGCTCCGAGATTCGCATGCGCTTCCTCCGCGAAGCGGAAACCGCGGCGCAGCTCAGCCATCCCAACATCGTCCCGATCTATTCGGTCGACGAGAAAGACGGGCTGGTCTACTTCATCATGGGATTCGTCGAGGGCGACAACCTCGCCAAGCAACTCTTCGAGCGCGGACCCATGGATCCGAAGGACGTTCGCCGGGTGATGGTGGAAGTCGCGGATGCGCTGGCGTTTGCACACACGCGCAACGTGATCCACCGCGACATCAAGCCGGACAACATCATCATCAGCAGCGAAGACGGCCGCGCGATGGTGACGGATTTCGGTATCGCGCGCGCGGTGACGGAAGGCAACGATTCCCGCCTCACGGCGACGGGCGTGGCGATTGGCACGCCGGCGTTCATGTCCCCCGAGCAGTGCGCCGGCGACCGCGAGATCGACGGACGGAGCGACCTGTACTCGCTGGGCGTCGTCGGCTACCAGATGCTGACCGGGGTCCTGCCGTTCGTCTCGAGCAGCACGCCGGGCATGCTCGTCAAGCACATCTCCGAAAAGCCGGCGCCGGTGAACAGCAAGCGTCCGGACGCGCCGCTCGACCTGGCGCGCGCGGTGATGATGCTGCTCGAGAAGGATCCGGCCAATCGTTTCCCGAACGCGGCGGCGCTCGTCACGGCACTGGAAACGGGGAACGTACCCGAGCTCGCCATCACGCCTCCCATGCTGGCGGGTGACAATCGCTGGGACCGTCCGCCCGAACAACGGTGGGATGTCGCGCCGCAGCGTGGAACGCCGGAGCCGCACCCCGCGCTGGACTCCGGCGCACCCTCTCCGGAAGAGTATTCGCGCTGGAATGCGCCCGGGGTCGTCGCCTTCCGCAAGAAAGTGGCGCCGTTCGTCGCGGTGAACTCCGTCCTGCTGCTCATCTCCATCATCGGCAGTTCCGACTTCCTCGGTGTCACCGCATTGTGGAGCGTGTACATGGCGTTCAAGTACGCCAAGCTGTGGTCAGAGGGCTACGACTGGCGGGATGTCTTCAAGCAGCCGCGCGACCGTCTGTTCTTCGATGTGGCGGCGGAGACGATCGACGACACGCGGGCGCTGTGGGATCCGGGTAAGCGGGCGGAGGTGCGGGAGCGTGCCCGGCAGAATCGTCTTTCGGGACGCGTGCCGGCGATGTTCGAGCGCGATGGTGCGCGCTCACAGGCGCAGCCGACGGGGAATCTTGCTGCGATCGCTGGCCCGCACGCGGACGTGGTGAGGCGCGCAGCATCCGACCGTGACGAAGTCGTGCGTCTCGTCAGCTCGCTTCCGAAGGCTGACCGCGAGCGTGTGGGTGACGTCGCCAAGTCGGCGAACGCGCTGTGCGAGAAGGTGCAGGGGCTGGCACTGACACTTGCCGATCTCGATCGCAACTCCGCGCCGGGCGCGGTGGACATCATCAATCGCGAAGTGGAGCGACTCGAGGCGCAGGCGAATCCGCTCGACGTTCAGGCGAGCGAGGAACGCATCCGTCGTCTGGCGTACCTGAAGCGCCAGCGCCGCTCCGTGAGCGACGTTGTTACGCGGCGTGACGCGGCGGCTTCGAAGCTCGAGAGTTGCCGGCTCGCGCTGGAGAACATGCGCCTCGACCTGCTTCGGCTTCGGGCGGGCGGGCAGGGCCATGAGCACATGACGCTGATCGCCGAGCAGGCCATGAACCTGGCGCGCGAGGTGGATTCCGCGGTGTATGTGCAGGATGAAATGGCCCGCCTTCGCGCTCCCGCCGGCGGCGCGATCGCCCGGCGGGCGACCTGAACGGCAGCGCGGCGAAACTGTCGGCTAGCATCGACGGTAGGGTAGTGACACCCTTCCCTCGAGTCCTTCCATCCGCGTACCACTCGCAACACCGCCTGAGGCGATGTCGGCGGACCTGACCCGCGACCGCGTGGTCGCCGCCCTGGGCGATCAGTACGACGTCGAAGCCGAGCTGGGGCGAGGCGGAATGGCGATTGTTTATCGCGCCCGGGACCTGCGCCTTCGCCGGCGCGTGGCAATCAAGGTCCTGCCGCCGGAGCTTGCCTTCAATCCGCAGGTGAAGGTGCGCTTCCTGCGCGAGGCGGAGACGTCGGCGCAGCTGAGTCACCAGAATATCGTCCCCATCTATTCGGTGGATGAGCGCGATGGAGTGGTTTACTTCGTCATGGGCCTCGTGGACGGAGAGACGCTCGGGGAGATGCTCCAGCGCGCGCCGCGTCCACCGGTGGATGTCGTCCGTCGCGTGCTCGGCGAGGTGGCGGATGCGCTGCAATACGCACATGCGCGCGGCGTCGTGCACCGTGACATCAAGCCCGACAACATTCTCATCGAGCGCGAAGGCGGGCGCGCGCTGGTGACAGACTTCGGGATCGCGCGGGCGGCGGAGGCGGAATCGCGGCTCACGGTCACGGGCGTCGCCGTCGGCACGCCGGCGTACATGTCGCCGGAGCAGGCGCTGGGCGAGAGCGAGCTCGATGGCCGCTCGGACCTGTACTCGTTAGGCATCGTCGGGTACGAGATGCTGGCGGGGGAAATCCCGTTCCGCGCTACGAACACGCCGGCGATGATGATGAAGCACGTGGGTGAGGCACCACGCCCGGTGCGTGAGCGTCGCCTCGATTGTCCGCCTGCGCTCGCGCGCGCTATCGATGTTGCGCTGGCGAAGAAGCCGGAGGAACGCTGGAAGGACGCGCATGCACTCAAGGCGGCGTTGACCGACGAGCGCGCCGTCGCGCCTCCCTCCGCGAGCCGGCCGCCGGCGCCGTCAGGCAACCCGGCGCCGTATGCACCGCTGGCAAACCCGGCCCCGCAGTATCCCCGCTATGCGGGCTCCGAACCGGAAGCCCGCCGGAACTGGGACGATGCGCAGCGCGAATGGCGCGGCCAGGTGCAGCAGCAGCAGGAAGGATGGCGGGATATGCGAGACTCGCGCATGGACGCGCGCGAATCACGCCGCGCCGCGCGTCTCGCGCGTTTTCACGCGATGCCGATTGACGAGCGCGTGCGCGCATTTCGCCGTGAGACGGTCACCGGAGTGGGATCAGTCGCGTTCCTGACCTTCATCAACATCGCGTTCTCGCCATTCTTCCCGTGGGCGGTCTTTCCCGCGGTGGGGCTTGTGCGCCGGCTCTTCGGCAAATGGGAGTCAATGGAAGGGGAAGGCGTTACGCTGCGCGATGCGTTGTCGCCCGGCTGGCGCGATCGGCTTCGCGCAAAGGGCAAGCTGACGCCGGCGTTGCCGGGTGCGTCGAAGTCTCCTGGCGGTCTCGCGTCGGCTGCCGCCGCCGGGATGGCGGACGCGAACAACCTCGTGGCACGCGACGTACTCGACGGAACGTATGGCGGCGCGGTGCGTCGCGCGGCAGATGACCGCGCCGTCATTCTCGACACGCTGCGCAAATTGTCCGAGTCCGATCTCGGGCAGATTCCCGATGTTGCCCCGACGGCCGCATCGTTGCTCGAGCGTGTCGCCGAGCTCGCGACGTCGCTGCACCGAATGGAAGGTGACGTCGCTCCCGACGCGCTGTCGCGCCTGGAAGCGCGTATCACGGCGGCGCAGCGCGAGACTGGCGACCCGAAGGAGCGCGAGCGGAAGCTGTCGCTGCTCGAGCGTCAGCGCGCGACGGTCGCCGACCTTCGCGAGCGCCGCGAGGTGTTGCTGACCCAGCTCGATAGTGCGACCCTCGTGCTCCAGAATCTCCGGCTCGACCTGCTCAAGCTCCGTTCGGCCGGCATCGACGCGGCGGCGACGGATCTCAACAGTGCAACGCAGGAAGCGCGGGCGTTGTCGAGGGACATCGGGCATGTGCTCGATGCCGCGGCCGAGGTGAGGAAGCTTTAGAAGAGAACTCCTCAGTCGTGAGCAGTGCGTGGTGAGTGGCGAGTCGACCACTCGAGTACTCGGTACTGAGTACTGGATGCCGTGACTCAGGGCTCGAGTGTTCAGCTCACGACTCACGACCCAGCCCGCATGACTCGAGTAGTTCCGTAAACTCTAGATTGGAACTCCTCAGTTGCCGGCTCTTGAACTCCCGCTGGCGCTCGAAAGAATACCCGATCGAGGCTGCGCGATGCGGAACAGAGCCATCACAGTAAAAAGCGATCCTCGCGGGATGGTGATCTGCGCCCGAGCCAGCGTAGAACGCGCGCACGATAGGCCAACCAGGCCGGGCCGAATGTCCGGGCAAGCCACGGTTCCTCAAACACAACCACGCGCAGATAAAACATCGCTGCGACGCCCGCGCCATAGTACGCCAGCGTGGACGAACGGAATCCGAGCGCCCCTGCAGCGATGATGAGCGACACCGCTACGTACATCGGATTGCGGGAGACGCGATAGAGGCCGACGGTGACGAGGTGCTTCGGCGGCGCCCACGGGGCCAATGTTCCCCGGCCGGTGATGTAGAAGTCGCGAACGCACCAGAGCAGCATCGTTATCCCTGCGACCGCGAGTGGTAGTGCGCTGATGCGGAAACGAGTGTTGCTCGGGCGGAGCATCCCGGGGATCACGAAGGCAACAACAGTCGGCAGCGCCAGGAAGGCCACTAGGGCACGCCAGAATAAAGCAGTCATCCGCCCCCCGCGATGCTGTCCTCCATCGCACCAGGCACGCTTCCCCCAGAGACTCGCGCTCTAGGCAGCGTGACGAGAAACGTAGATCCTTCCCCAGGCTGCGACTCGGCGGTGATGTCCCCGCCCATCGCCTTCGCAAACTCAAGACTGATGGCAAGCCCCAACCCGACGCCGTCGTGTTCGCGAGTCCGAGCCGTATCGATCTGCATGAATGGCTCAAAGATCGACGCAATCTTGTCGAACGGAATTCCACGGCCAGTATCCCTGACCGAAATAACCACCTCCGCCGCAGTCGTCGTGCATCCCATCTCGACTGTTCCGCCACTCGGCGTAAACTTCAGTGCGTTGGCCAGCAAGTTCGCGAGAATTTGTCGCAACTTGTCCGGATCTGCACGGGCGACCGCATCGGCTGGACCCGTCTCGACATGATACCCGATGTTTCTGGCTCGAACTTGCAGCGCGATCAACTCCTCCACCTCAGCAAACAAGTCCGGCACGCGGACATCCGTCAGGGTGAGCTCGATACGCCCTGCTTCGATTTTTGCAAAACTCAGGATGTCATTGATCAGCGCCAGCAACGTGCGTTGGCTTCTCGCGATGCGATCCAGATCTTCTGCCTGCGCGTCCGTGACCGGA
>JBKJKH010000460.1:0-10557 GCA_046597595.1 Gemmatimonadaceae bacterium | reverse complement strand
AACCGGAATGGAGTGTCATGATGATATAGATGGAGCGCGCCCTCGCGGAAGTGAAAGTCCTGCTTGCCCGGGCGGCCAGGAGTGCCAGATTGCAGGTGACGGACTTCGATCCCATGCCTCGCCTTCCTCACGCTCTCGCGCCGGTGCTGCGCGCGGTGCTCGCCGTTGCTCTCCCGATGGCGGCGCTTTCGGCGCAGGCGCACGTGCCGGAGCGGCTAGTCCGCGCGCCGCGGAAGGCAGCAATGGACTCCACGCTGGGCGAATGGCCCACGGCCGCCCCCGTGTTCGACACCGCCGCGGCGAGCGCGACCGCAGCCACGCGCCAACCCGGGCTGCTTTACTATCGCGCGCGGCGCGAGATCCCCTTTGCCAACAACTGGGGAGTCGGGTACGAGTTGAATGTCCGGTTCTCGCTGCGCGAGAGGAAAGTGTACCATGAGGATCTTGATACTCCCCGGGAGCTGCTGAACCAACTCGCGTTCGTTCGCTATGGCGTCAAGGGGCGCGTCGGATCTCCGTATGTCCGCCTGGGCATGCTCGACACGTCGCGCCTCGGCTACGGAATGGTGCTCTCGTACTATGACAACACGCCGTTAGGCGCGAAGACGTCGAAGCGTGGGCTCGAGGCGGGGATGAATTTTGGGCGGGGTGGCGTCGAGCTCATTGCCGGGAACGTGATGCGGGTGGAGGTTGTTGGCGCCCGCGTCTACTACCAGCCGCTCAAGGGCACCGTGCCGGGCAAGCTCGGCGACCTTCAGGTCGGCCTCAGCGGCGCGACGGATTTCGCGCCCGGCGCCGGGTACCTGTTCGAAACGCTTCCCGTGTTGGCGCCGGTTCGGTCGGGCAGCGTCGCGGGGCAACGATATCCGCGCCCGACGATGTACGGCGGCGATGCGACCCTGCCGCTGCTGCGGCGCGCTGGCACGACGCTTACCACCTATCTCGATGTCTCCGCGTTGCGCGGTGGCGGACATGGCGGCGTCCTGGCGTTGCAGTGGACGCAGGCGGTGAGGCAGTCCCGGCTGGTCGCCAAGTACGAGCATCGTGAGGTGTCGGACGGATTCCGCCCCGGCTACTTCGATGGGTCGTACGAGCAGGAACGATTCAGCCTCAGTGGCGACCCGTCCGACGGACTCTGGACCGTCGGAACGCGCTACCGGAATACGCTCGTTTCGAAGAGCGGCGGCCCTGCCGCGTGGATCGAGGCTCGTGGCATCCTGCCGAACCTCAATATCTGGAGCTTCTTCGTGCGTCAGTATCGCGACTCGAAGAGCGGATGGCTTCACGTCGAGGCCGACAACCGCACGATCGTGCCGCGGGTGAGCGTGAAGGCGTGGTATGACAAGTGGCGCATCGACGGCGCTCGCGATTTCCTGCGCATGGACGATCGTGCATCGGTGCAGGGCGCGATCGCGGTGCGCGTCATCCGGAACGCGCATGTTCTCGCCGTGCGGCGCTGGATGTTCGTGCCCCAGCGCGACGCGGCGGGGACCATCACGCGCTACATGCGCGTGCCGCTCGCGGAGCATCGCCTGACGCTCCAGATGCCCTTCTAGAGCGGGATGGCATCAAGAACGAAAGCGAGCGAGTTGATGGGATTGACTGGGATGAGCGGGATAGGCGTCGGACCCACTCGTTTGATCCTGTTTATCCGGTCAATCACATCATCCCGCTGCAAAGGTTCTTGAGCTCTCGTCCTGCTACACGATTGGCTCGACCGGGCGACCTGTGCGCTTCCATTCCTCCCAGCCACCTGTGATCGCCCGGGCGTCAGGCCAGCCCGCCATCCTCAAGTCGCGCGCCACACGGGCGCTCGTTTGTTCATTCGTTCATGTGCAGTACGCGGCGAGGATTGCCCCGCGTGAAAGATTGAGTCGCGCCGCGAGCTGCACCGCTTCGTCAGGGGGCATGCGCACGCTCGCGGCCGCCCGCAGGGCGTCGATCCCGTAGCTGCGCTCGGTACGCACGTCGAGCACGATGACATCCTTCCCCTGCGCTCGCAGCGTGTCGAGCTCGTCGAGCGTGATGCGCTCGCCAACCGGCACCCCGTCCAGCGATGGCGCATCGTTCGCGACCGGCAGCTCCCTGCGTGGCCCAGCAATGGTTCCGCCTTCATGCTCACGCCGGTCCGCGCGCCTCCCGAACACCATGAGTGCGGTGCCGTGCAGCACCACCGACAAGAGCACAACCGCAGCGCAGATCGCGAACAGGCGCTCACTCCCCGCAATGCCCGCAAAGACCGGAAGCAGTGCGAGCAGCAAGGTGCTCAGCCCGCGCGGACCAAACCACGCAACGATAGACCTGCCCGTGGCGTCGATGTCCGTCGCGCGCAGCGCTGGCAGGAGAATCACCGTGCGCGCCACCAGCGCGATGAGGGCAAATACCACGACGCGCCCGTCGAATACGTCGAGTCCGAGCCAGATGGGCGCGGCGCCGAATGCGACAAAGGTCAGGAGGAGAAACATCTCCGCTGATGCCTGACCGAAGTCGAGAAAGCAATCGCAGAGTTCAACATCCAGCGCGGCGATGGTGAGACCTGCCGTGAACGCCGCGAGAAATCCACTGCCGTGTGCCGCCTCCGCAGCGGCAAACGCCGCGAACGCGAGACCAATTGCATAAATCGATTCGTAGTCGCGACGGACGCCAAAGCGTGTGCGCACCCAGACGAGCACACGGATGCCGACAAGACCGATCGCCACTCCCGCTATCGGCCCCAGAAGGAGCAAGCCGGCCGCATCGCCGAGGATAGTCGTCATGCTCGGCGCCTGATTGCCAAGCATGAACAGCATCGCGAGCACGACGGGGGGGAGCAGCACGACATCGTTCAATCCGCTCTCGAGCCTGAGCGCGAGTGCCGCGCCCCGCGGGAGGTCGGGCCGGCGCAGGAGTCCGCGCAGCATGACCGGATCGGTCGACGCGAGCGCTGCGCCCACGACGATCGACCCCGGGACACTCACATCGAGCAGCGACCATGCGGCGACGGCGACGATCGCTGCCGGAAGGATCGTCCCGGGCCCGAGCACCATCCACGCGATGCGCCTGCTCGCGCGGACTTCCTTCAGGTTGACGCCGACCGCGTCGGTGAAGAGCACGAGCGTCAGCGCGAGCGTGGCGACGACGCGAAGCGCCGAGGAGTCGAGCGCGAACGAGATCATCCCCGCCCCCGGGGCGCCCAGTAGCGCTCCGAGTGCGAGGAACACCCACACCTGAGGCCAGCCGCGACGCTCGACAATGCCGGAGAGCAGCGCCGAGACCACAATCACGAGCCCGACGAGCGCGAGCGTGCCGACGAGCGTCTCACCAGTCATTGGCGCATGATACGCGGTAGCGCGTGCCGCCGCTGCCCGGCACATTGTGATTGATGCCAGCGACCCCGTTCTCTGCACGAAGCACAGCGATGAAGCGCATTCTCCTGCTGGCCATGCTCACCGGATGTGCCGCGCGTGATGACGATGCGCGGCGTGCCAGTGCGGCTGGCGGGCCCGCGAGTGCGTCATCCGATTCCAGCTCGCGAGGTACAGCGAGCGGCGCACCGGGGGCGTGCCTGCTTGCCCCGCTCTGGTCGCCCTGCCTTCTCCTGAAGGCGCTCGAGAACGCGGGTCTGGCGCCGGTGGAGGAGGATTCAGTCCATTACCCGTTTCTCGCAACCGGAGGACGCCGATGGCGTCTTGGCCGCGCCGAACTCCAGACGTTCATCTATCCCAGTGCCGAAGTCCTGCAGAAGGATCTCGCCGCCATCGATACGCTTACCGGACAGCCCAGGTCCGGCCGCGACCGCGTAGACTGGCGCCGCCCACCGGCCACGATCGTCTCGCGGAATCTCCTCGCATTCCTGCTCGGTGGAACGGAGCGCCACGACGAACGCATTCGCAATGCGCTCGAGGCGGGGGTGCTCGGGATCAAGCCACGGTAGGACGTGAAATGAAAGTTCATCGCCTTCGCGTAGGCTTGCTCGCCCTTTCGTTCAGCGTTGCAGCGCATGCCGCCGCCGCGCAGACAGCTCGGGTCCCCGAACCCACCGACTCCTCGCGTCGGCACCTGATCGCCCGTCGCGCCACGGGGCGCATCGTTCTCGATGGACGCCTCGACGAGCCGGACTGGCGCTCCGCACCGGTGGCAGCAGACTTTGCGCAGGTCCGCCCCGACTACGCGCCCTCGACGCGCTATCCCACCGAAGTGCGCGTGCTGTATGACGCCGAAAACCTGTATGTCGCCGCGTTCAACCGCGACAGCGCCGGCTTGTCGTCGTTGCGACTACCAGACTTGCGGCGCGACTTCGAACCGCCCGAGGCCGACGTTTTCGCCGTCACGCTCGGCCCCCTCGGCGATCGGCGCACGGCGCTTCAGTTCCAGGTCACACCTCTCGGCTCGCAGGCCGACGTGCAAGCGTTCGACGGCGGCGAAGCGTTCAACTTCAACTGGGACGCGCTTTGGCGCGCGCGCACCACGCGCGCTGATTCGGGGTGGGTGGCCGAGATGGCGATTCCGTGGACGTCGCTGCGCTACGCGCCGGGACGCACGTCGTGGGACGTCAATTTCCTTCGCAACACGCGGCGCGTCGCACAATGGAGTGCCTGGATGCCGTATCCCCGGCAACTCACATCGTGGCGACTCACCTTCGCCGGCTCCCTCGACTCGCTCCAGCCGCCGCCGCCGCGCACGAACATCCGCATTCGCCCCTACGCCCTGGGGCTGGCGTCGCGGGACCGGACACCCAACGCGTTCAACGGCTCGTCGGGGGAAGTCGGCGGCGAGGTGATCTGGGCACCAACCGCCAACAGTCTCCTGGAAGCCACCGTGAACACCGACTTCGCACAGGCCGATGTCGATCGGCAGGTGGTGAATCTGACGCGGTTCAGCGTGTTCTTCCCCGAGCGCCGGCAGTTCTTCCTCGAGAACGCCGACCTGCTGAACGCCGGTGGCCTCGCCCCCAGCGGCTTCAACACCAGCGGCCTCCCGTCCGTCAGCTATGTGGTGCAGCCGTTCTTCTCGCGGCGCATCGGTCTGGGCAGCGACGGCACGCTCCTCCCCATCGACGCCGGTGTGCGCTACGCCTATCGCACCGGGCGCACGAGCGCCGGCGCACTGGCCATGCGGCAGGCGAGGTTGGGCGACAGTAGCGCGACCAACTACGCCGTCGTGCGCGGCAGTCGGTTCCTTGGCCGCGCGACGCGGTTTGGGACGACGGTCTCGTTGCGCGATGGCGGGCAACCCGGCAGCAATGTGGTGGCGTCGGCGGATGCCTTCACGCGGATTGGCGAAGGGGTGCAGGCGAGTGCGATGGTCTCGACGTCCACGATCGGCGGTGTTACCGGAGTGGCTGCCACGTACGCATTGACGCGCGTGACAACGGGGCTGGCCGCTGGGCTTACAGGCGCGCTGGTCCAACGCGACTACAATCCGCAAACAGGCTTTGTCTCACGTGCCAACGTGTTGCTGACGAACCCCGCCGTGGTGTTCACGTTGCAGCCGCGCTGGCGTCCGCGCGCCGTCGTGTGGTTGCGCCCGGGTGTGACGACGGCGCTCTTTCACGATCCGTCGACGCGCGTGCTGCAGGAAGGGAACGTGACCGTTTTCAGCGAGGTGCTGTTCCGTAGCGGCGCGGCGATCACACCGACGCTCGAGCAGAGTTTCCAGCGCCCCACCGCGCCGGTGGCGCTCCTGCCAGGTGTGCGGATCGCCGCAGGCACGCATGACTACGTCCGCGGCGGCGTGGTGCTCAAGAGCGACCAGAGCGCGAAGCTCGCCGGCACCGCGACGCTCGGCACAGGCGCGTTCTTCGATGGGGCGCTGGACCGTTTGGAGCTGGCCACACGGTGGTCGCCAAGCCCATACGTCGCGATGCGTGCCGCATACGAGGTGAACCGGCTGCGATCACTGGGCACGCGCGACTCGAGCTTTGTCACGCATCTGGCCGGCCCTGACCTGCGGCTGTCGCTGAGCCCCCGCGTACAGTGGAGTGCGTTCTATCAGTACAACACCGCCGCGCAGCGCGGCACGCTGAACGCGCGCTTCAGCTGGGAATTCCTGCCGCTGTCGTTCGTGTACGTCGTGTATAACGACAGGCAGCCTGTCATGAACGGTATGACGCCGAGCGCGCGCTCGCTGATCGTGAAGGTGAGCTGGCTGCGGCAGATGTAGAGAGATTCGGCATCGCCTGGCGTTTCGTTTATCCGCCCGCGCGCTTGATCGGCATTCGTGACGGCTTCGACTCAGCGGCCGGCAGCGACAAGCTGGCGCGGTTCGGCAAGTTCGAGCTGAACTTCAAGACCGAGCGCAGCCGCAACCTTCTCGAGCGTGGAGAACGTGAGGTTCGAATCTGGTGACTCGAGCTTCGCGATAGCTTGTTGCGATACGCCCACCTGCCTTGCGAGCTCGCTCTGCGACCAACGTCTGTCTTCGCGCGCCCAGCGCACCAGGATGCGCGCAGCCAGACTTGGCGCGACGCGAACCGGCCCGCGAAATGATCCTGCACGTTTCGGCACGTGCGCACGCAGCTGCCGCGGCGAGGACGGCCGCGACGGCGCTTCGCCGTGCGCGAGTTGCGACTCGAGCCATACCTCGAGCGCTTCCTTTGCCGCAGGATACGCGTTTTCCCCCACGGCAACGAAAGTTTGACACCCAAGGGCGTCGGGAAACTTGACAAGGAGATGCTTCCCCTCACGGCGCACGACGGCGATGTATTCCATTGGTTCCGTTCTCGACTATTGACGGCTTCGTAAGGTCAGTAACGCCGTTGTGCTACCGGACCTTCACACCAGTCTGCCTTTCCATCGCCCGCAGAGTGCCGAGCGGGACATCCTTTCTTCAGTGAGGGACGACCACAATCCTTCCGTCTGCGCTGCGGTAGATATGGTGAGAACCCTTCGAGCGATCGAACACCCAACCAGCGTGTACCAGCTTCTCGATAATCTTGCGTGACGTCACTGGGGCCTGCAGAAACATGTTTTAAGCTACAACGTATAGGTTGTAATAACAAGTGCGCTTTCCGCACGCGCGAATGACGCTCGACGGTACATGTCAACGAAGCGTCAGCGCCCTTCCATGACATCGCTGTCTGCCCGGCTGTCTGCCCGTGTCAGCCCCCAAGGTTGCGGCCCTCCGCCGTTCGCCACATACTCTCGGGCCGAGGATTGAACTTCCAGTCCCGGCACTCGAGGGGCCGATTCGCACCTGACCGCGGGTTAGCTCCGAGGAACACTCGCCAAGGCAGCGACGCAGCGGCCATGACTTGCGGGGATGCGTGGCTGAGAGCCCGTTGGGCATCGATGAACGTGAGTTGACGGTGCTGCGCGCCGGCGTGCGGCTGATGGCGCTGCGCGCGTTCGGCGACACGGACACTGCCGAGGAGGTGGCACAGGAGACGATCGTCCGCGCATTTCATGCGCTGCGTTCGTCGCGCCCCGAGAAACTCGGGCCGTTCGTCGCCGGCATCGCGCGACACGTGATCGCGGACATTATCCGCGCCCGGCCGCGCGAGGGTCGGATCGACGAGATCGCTCCGGATGCAGAACCGCGAACACAGCGCGATCCGTTAGTCGTGCTCTGCGACGCGGCGGAACAGGCACGCGTTCGTGCGGCACTCTGTCTCCTCGCCCCGGAGGATCGTGAGCTGCTTCACCTCCTGTATTTCGACGGACTCTCACCGAGCGAAATAGCCGAACGTCTCGGCGCTCCGCCCGAGCGCATCCGTCAGAGAAAGCTTCGGGCACTGCTGCGTCTTCGCGTCGCGTTCGATCGAACGCCGGAAACCACGGTGGCACGTCACGCCGATCCTCCTGACCCGACTATGGAGCACACCACCGTTGCCACGCTCGATACGACGGGGCGCAGCGAGTGAACATGAGCCTGACGTGCGACGAGGAGAGCCGGCGCGTGAACGCCGAGCGCTATGCCACCGGCCGAATGAGCGCGGTCGAGGCCGCGGCGTTCGAGGATCACTTCGTCACGTGCGCCGAATGCCAGAGTGAGGTTCGCCTGGCGTCGGCAATTGCGACGGGACTCGCGCAGACGCCACGATCGGAGAGTGGTTCTCGCCGTCGTATCTGGATCTGGGCTGCAACTGGACTCGCGCTGGCGGCGGCATTGGCGCTCATGGTGGTGCCTCGCAGAGGGGCGCGCAGCGAGATCGCGGTGCTCGGCGCGGTGAGTGAACCGCCTTCCTATCTGGGAATCCAGGTGCGCGGCGCTGGTGCTCCAGCAGATTCGGTATTCGAGGCCGCGATGGACTCGTACGCGAAGGGCCAGTACGGCAAAGCCGCCGCTCGGCTGCGCGCTGTGCTCGCCACGGGACGGGATTCGGTGCCCGCGCAATTCTTCCTCGCCGCCAGCCTGCTGTTTGACAACAAGCCGAGCGAGGCAGCGGACGTGTTCCAGAGGGTGATTGCGCTCGGCGATACGCCGTACCTCGCCGAAGCGAGGTACTACCGCGCGAAGGCTCTGCTTCGGTTGGGTCGACCCGCCGATGCGCAGGCGGAGCTCTCGCGCCTGACCGACTCAGGCGGCGTCGTATTCGAGATGGGAAAGGCGTTGGCGGATAGTATCGCGCAGCTGCGCGCTCGATAAGGATTCCGTGAGCGGCAACCAAGCGCGGTGACGATGCACTTTCTCGTCATGACGTCGCTGCTGTTCTCGACAGGTCCCGTCGCGCAGCGTACCGCTCCCCGCGACTCGGGGCTTGCGCGAACGCGTCACTGGGCGGCGCTCGACCAGAGGGCGGTGCAGAATTTCGATAGCGCGCTGGTCTTGCTTCAGGGGGCGCGTCGGGCAGACCCGACTTATCTCGCTGCGCAGCTCGACTACATCTACCTGCGTCGGGCACGATTCGAGGACGCCATCCTGCGCCACGAGTCCGTGGCGCTCAAGCGATCCACTGACGCCCGTCAGCGATGTCTCGGCATCGTCATGGCGGCAGGCGCCGAATTTCGAAACGCGTTCGCTGAGTTGCTTTCCCTCGAGCGCTCTGGTCACGGCACGCCCTGCTCTACGGCTTCTCTGGCGATGGAAGATTCACGCCATGACTATCCCGATTCGCTCAAGCGCGCTTTCTACGCGCGCGCGATCCGTCTTGCGCCCCCGGTAGAACAGCTCTACTACCTCTACTCGTCGTTCCTTGCTGCATCGAGCATGTGGCCGGAAGCAGAACGTGTTCTCGAGCAGGGAGAGCAAGCCGCACGCCACCCCATGTCGCGCGCTGTTTTCGCGACGAACAAGATCCAGTTCAGAATATCGCGAGGCGACACCGCCTCGGCTCTGGCACTCGAGCGCTCGATTCGCGCGGCGTTGGACCGCGACGGCCGACCCGGCGTTCGCAGCAACTACGAGGGCAATCTCTGCTTCCGGCGCTCGACGCGTTTCTCGCACGAGAGCGACGATGTCAGGCGGCGGCGGGTGGTCGAGCGACCGCGATTGGCAGGTGACTGGGCCTGGCTGGCGCAGACGCTGATCGGATGCGGTCACGAGTACCTCGATCACGGAGACGCGCGTTACGCGCTCTGGTATCTCACGCGAGCCGTGACAATCGCCGACAGCGTCCGGCTTCCGGATTTGTATCTTGCGCTCTACGTCGAACGAGCCCGCGCGTACATCGGGCTCGGGCAATTCCATGAGGCCGAACGAGACCTGCGGCGTGCGCTCGTGCTGGGCGCCAGTGCAGGTTACCTGTACAACGTCGCGCAAGCCCACCACCAGCTCGCGCACCTGCACGAGAGCGCCGGCCGGTGGCGCGAGGCGAACCGGGAGAGTGAGCAGTTCATCTCCGTCACTCGCGGCATGCGAGCCGAGCTTCGCTTCACGAGTCTGCTCGACGCCGGCGAGATCCGGTGGAAGTCAGGTCTGCATGCATCCGCCCGGGCGACCTTCGAGGAATTGGTTCGCGTGACGGACGAACGGCGCGTGGAGCGCTACTGGGCTGGCGCGTACTATGAGCGGACTGGAGACCTGGAGCGTGCTCGCCGGTACTATCGGCTCGAGGCATCGGAAAAGGCGGCGAACATTCAGGCGCTGAATGGCCTCGTGCGCGTCTATGAGAAGCTCGGGCAACTCGACAGTGCCGAGGCAGTTGCGCGCGTACACGACTCGCGGGAGGTGTTCTGGACTCCGCTCGCGTCACCGCTCCTTCCCGCGATCCTTGCCCGCAAGGGTCGGTCAGCCGAGGCGATCCGCATCGCACGCGCCTGGGCGGCGCGCCAGGAAGAACGTGGAAATGTTCACGGAGCGGCGGTCGCGCTCCTGCACCTGGCGCGTCTCGCGCTCGATGCGCGATCGCCTGACGAGGCGCTCGTCACCGCCGCGCGCGCGGAAAGTCTTTCGACGACCCTTCATCTGGCGAATGAATTGGTTCGAGCGATCATGCTGCGTGGGCGCGCACAGCGCCAGCTCGGCGCGCACGCCGCCGCGGTGACGACGCTCCGCCGGGCAGCGCTCCTGGCGCGCGACGACTCCAGTGCCGACAATCTCCTCGACGCGCACCTCGCCCTCGGCGACGCACTCGCTGGGCGCGGAGAGACCGACGCGGCACTCGAGGCCTACGACCACGCTGCCGCAGCGGCGGAGAAG
>JBKJKH010000252.1:0-2810 GCA_046597595.1 Gemmatimonadaceae bacterium | reverse complement strand
CGCGGCTGTAGATCTGGACGAGGGGCGCAACCTCCTCGGGCGTCGGCGCGTCGACCCACTCCCCCCTGCGCAGTCGCTCGAGAAACTCGCGATAGCCCTTCGTGACTGTCGCGACATACTCCGGCTTCTTCTTGCGTCCCTCAATCTTGAGGCAGCCGATTCCCGCGTCAGCGATGTCCGGAAGGTGATCCTGCGCCGCGAGATCGCGCGCCGAGATGAGATAGCCGGTGTCGAGTGTGGCGCCGGTGGTTGCGTCTGCGAGCCGATAATCCTTGCGGCACGATTGCGCGCAGGAGCCACGATTCGCACTCCGCTCCGAGATCATGCCCGACATCAGGCACTGTCCTGAGTAGGCGATGCACAGCGCGCCATGCACGAAAGTCTCGAGCCCAAGATCCGGCACCGCGGCGTGGATCGCACGGATGTCCGACAGGGTGTTCTCGCGGGCGAGCACGATGCGCTCGACCCCGAGGTCCCGCATGACCGCCGCGCCTGACGCGTCGTGAACCGTAAGCTGCGTGGAGCCGTGGATCTCGCACTCCGGATACACGGCCCGGATGAGCTTGATGAGCCCGATGTCCTGCACGATCACCGCGTCGATGCCGCGATCGATTGCGTGTCCCAGATGCTCGAGCGCGTCGGCGAGCTCAGCGGGCTTGATCAGGATGTTGAGCGTGAGGTAGATCCGCTTCCCGTGCTCGTGCGCGAGAAGACAGGCCTGCTCGACTTCATCGAGGGTGAGCTGCGCGCCTTCGTCGCGCGCGTTGAAGCGATCCGCGCCGAGATACACCGCGTCCGCCCCGTTCGCGATCGCAGCACGGACGGCGTCGAGCGAGCCGGCGGGCGCGAGGAGTTCGGGAACGGAGCGACTGATCATAAGTCCCGTAATCTAAACGAATTAGGTCGCTTGTTCTACGGCGGAACGTGAGCGATCGCGCCCCTCATCACACCGCGCTCGGACGTTGGCGATTCCAGAACCAGAATGCCGGGGCGCCGAGAAAGACGACTCCCAATCCGATCGCTGCCTGCTTCGGTTGCGTGAGGATCGTGTTCCCCACGATCGCGATTGCCGCGAGCACAAAGAGGATCGGCGTCAGCGGATACCCCGGGACCCTGAACGGCCGCTCGACATCCGGGCGCGTGCGACGCAGTACGATCACCGCGGCCGCGCCGAGCGCGTAGAAAATCCAGCCGACAAAGACGACGTAGGTCAGGAGCTGCTCAAAGGTGCCGCTCCAGGCGAGCACTGCGGCCCAGATGCAGGAGGTCACGATCGCGAAAGCGGGTGTACCGAACCTGGGGTGCACCTCAGCCAGCCTGGCGAAGAAGATGCGATCCTGCGCCATCGTGTAGTAGACGCGCGGCGCCGTGATCACGGTGGCATGCGCTGCGCTGTACATGGAGATGATGATTGCGATGGCGATCGCCTGCCCTGCCCACGGGCCAAGCACGGCGGCCATCGCTTCCCCTGCCACGCGATCGGATGCTGCCACGCCCGCAGGGCCCAGCGCGGCGAGGTAGGCGACGTTGGCCAGCATGTAGATCGCGATGAGCGCCGCCGTGCCAAACGCAATGGCACGCGGCAGCGCCTTCTGTGGATCAATCGATTCGCCCGCCGCGAAGGTGACATACTGCCAGCCCTCATAGGCCCACAGCACCGAGATCATCGCCGCACCGATCGCGGCGAACATGGATACCGGAGCTGTGAGCGGCGCGGCTGTCTGACTGCCGCCGGTCGCATTCCCCATGACCAGGAGGATGATGCTCATCACGACGATCGCGCCGACCTTGATCCCCGTCGCCCAGTTCTGCACCGACGCGCTCCCGCGTGTGCCGCGGACATTGATAATGGCCATGAGGGCGATCAACGAAACGGCGATGACCTGCTTCATGCGCGGCGTAATGTCCGCGAACTGGCCCATGTAGTTGGCTGCCGCAACAGCGAGCGTCGCGATCGTGCCGGCGCCTATGACGAAGAAGAGCGTCCAGCCGTAGAGAAAGGCCGGGAAGCGACCGAAGGCGTCGCGCGTGAACGCGTAGAGGCCGCCTGATCCCTTGTCCATCGCACCAAGCTCGGCATACGACAGCGCGCCGAAGAGCGACAGGACGCCGCCAACCAGCCAGACCAGCAGTGCAATGCGCACCGAGCCGGACGCCTTCAGGACAGAGGACGGCACGAGGAAAATGCCGGATCCGATCACGTTGCCGATCACCAGCAGGGTCAGGTCGCTCGTACTCAGCGTTCGTCGCAGCCCGCTCGGGCGGCTGTCTTGCGGGCGCTCTTCCATCCTGCGATCCTCCGGATTCGTGCTCATATATATCTCGAGGTCCGGCCGCACGTTGCCGGACAGGAGCAATATGCAACGTCTCGGTCTCATGCTCGCGCTACTCGCTGCGCTTCCGCTTGGAGCGCAGCGAACAGTATACGACCTGCCGGTCCGCGAGCACCTCTTTTCGAACGGCCTGCGCCTCCTGGTGCTCGAGCGGGCAAACGATCCGCGCGTGGCAGCCAAGATCTTCACGCGCATGGGCGCGGTGAACGAGATCCCCGGCGAGGCAGGAGCCGCGCATTTCCTCGAGCATCTCATGTTCAAGGGGACGCGCACACTGGGCACCACGGACTGGGCCTCCGAGCAGCCGATTCGCGAGCGGATAGGCGCGCTCGAGCAATCGCTCATCGCGGAGCGGAACCGGGCGCGGAATGACCTGCGGCAGCGAGGGGTGTTTCACGAGTACTCGCACAAGCAGAGCACTCCACTGGCCGACAGCCTGCGCGCGGAGATTGCACGCCTGGAACAGTCTGCACAACG
>JBKJKH010000081.1:0-2644 GCA_046597595.1 Gemmatimonadaceae bacterium | reverse complement strand
CATCATCAAAACACTGGAGTAGCCACTCGCCAGTAACGCCTACATCGCTACATCGCTACATCGCTACATCGCTACATCGCTACATCGCTACATCGCTACATCGCCACATCGCCACATCGCCACATCGCCACATCGCCACATCATCGGCTGAACGTCTCGGCAAGAAATGCGAAGACTGCCGGACCGTAGATCGCGCCCCCAAAGTATCCGAACGCGTGTCCTTCCTCGACTGTCGTGCCGAAGGCCGGGTACAACTTCACGACGTGCGGGCGACCAGCTGCCGTCATCGCTGACGCCAACTCGCGCGACGGCGCCAGGTTATAGTCGTTCTCGGCCTGGAAATAGAAGACGGGGACGCGCGCCTCCCGGGCGGCCACGAGCATCCGCTCACGAAGTGTTGGCGCTCCGGCCCACGATTGCGCGGCTGGCGCAGAGGGAATTGCCGCGCGGATGCCCGGGACCCATGCGGCCGCGAACACGGCAAGGATTCCGCCGAAGGAGTTGCCAGCCACCGCGACCCGCGTGCCGTCTACATCGGGACGTGCGCGCAAGTACGCGAGCGCGGCTCGCACGTCGTCCAGCTGCTCGGTCTCGAGGAGCCGCGTCATCAGCAGTCCTCGCGCTACCGGGCCGTTCGCTGCTGATTCGCGATTCAATCGTGGTAGAATCGCCTCGCCTTGCCCGACAGAAAGACCCTGGCCGCGGCGGAACGGGACAAACAGCACATACCCTTGCGCGGTGTAGAGCGATCCGACCGCCGCCGCCTGTGTGTCGTAGTTGTCGCCACTTCCATGCAGGAAAAGCACCGTTGGGTGTCTTCCCGCGCCCGCTGGCCGATAGAGAAGACCACGCAGGCGGAGTGCGCCGCTCGCATACGCTACAGTGTCAACGGTGACTGCACGTGGTATGGTCTGTTGCGCCGTGGCACACGACATGGAGAGTGCCGGGAGTGCGGCACCGAAAACAAGACTCGAGCAACGTATGGAGAAGGTCATCTGTCCTCAGTCCTGTTCCTTCTTCGGCAACTCGTGGTTGAACATCCACTGGACGCCAAACTTGTCGGTGAGCATTCCGAAGCGCGCATTCCAGAACGTGGTATCAAGCGGCATGACGATTGTGGCGCCGTGGCTGAATGCCGCAAAAAGGCTGTCAATTTCCGCAACGCTCTCGCAGTCGACGTTGACCCAGGAACTATTGCCTGGCGTGAACGTAGCGCCCGGCATCGTGTCCGAAGCCATGAGCACCGCGGGTCCCTTCGAAAGCCGCGCGTGCATTACGCGGTTCGCGGAGCCTGGAGGGCCTTCCATGTGAGCGTCCCCGAACGTCTGGATGAGGAGTTCCGCTCCCAGGCATTGCTGGTAGAACGTCATCGCCTCGCGCGCGTTGCCGTCGAAGTTGAGGTATGGCTGGAAGCTTCTCATGCGATAATCTCCGAGCGGAATGTGTTGCCGTGCCACATCGCCACATCGCCACATCGCTACATCGCCACATCGCCACATCGCCACATCGCCGTCAGGGCCGCCGCCGCTCTGCTTCGAGCGAATCCGACTCCACCTTTGTCCAGACGCGTTCAACGTCGCTGGGTGACAGGTGGAGCGGCGTTCCGGCAAGGATCCCGGTGACGTTGCGGAACGGGCGTCCCATCAGCATGCCCGTCTTGTCAATGCTGAACTCGCGAATGGCCTTGTCATGGGCAGAGCCGCGCATCTTGAGCACCGTCAGTCCGCGCTTCATTTCGCCAAACATCTCGACGTACCGCAGAAGAATGATCGAATCCGTGAGCGTGGAGATATGCGTTTCGGTGATCGAGTCACCGCCCATCAAGCTCTCGGTAGTCGACGTGAACAATCCCGTGATTTCCTCATGCTTGATGAACGACGTCAGGCCGATCACGAACTCACGAAAGGCCTTCTGCGTGCCGACGTGCTCGAGCGCGGACAGGCTGTCGAGTGCGACGCGGTGTGGCTTGAAATCACGGATGGCCGCCTGGATGGTCACCAGCCAATCTTCGAGTCCCGACACATCGGGATAGTCGCACACCACGCGCAACAGGCCGTCGCGCTCCATCTTGCCGAAGTCGACTCCCCATCCGGTCGCATTGCGTGCGAGCTGGTCCCGGCTCTCCTCGAACGCGAGCAGCAGGCAGCGCTCCCCGTCGTTCGCGCCTCCTTGCAGGAACTGCGTGACGGTGAGCGTCTTCCCTGTGCCCGTCGCACCCGATACGAGCGTCACGGAATCGCGGAACAGTCCACCGCCGCACATCTCGTCGAGCGCGGCATTCCCGGACGAGATGCGAACGTCCGATGACCGCATGCTCAGGTGCATCGCCGACAGGGGGATGACGATCACACCGCCATCCGGCACGATCGTGAACGGATATTCGCCCTTCTGGTGATCGCAGCCGCGGAACTTGAGGATCTCAATCGTGCGGCGTCGGCTCTCGTCCTCGAGCACATTGCGGAGAATCATCACGTTGTCCGCAATGAACTCCTCCACCCCGAATCGTGCGATGGGGCCGTAGTCATCGGTGCGCTCTGCCGTGAGCACGGCGGTAACGCCTAACGCCTTGAGCGCCGACGCGATGCGAAACAGCTCACTGCGCACGATCGACTGGTCAGAAAACTGCGAGAAGACCGCGCCGAGC
>JBKJKH010000041.1:0-7295 GCA_046597595.1 Gemmatimonadaceae bacterium | reverse complement strand
CGGCGCCCTTCTCTGGAGCAGGCTTCGCTGACTTGCCCATGTCATGACCCGCGTGTGGGTCTGGCTTTACCGGCGTGGCAGGAGTCTTGGGTGTGGGTGGTGCGGGCTTCGCCGTCTTGTCCGTGTTGTGTCCGGTATGGTCAGCCATGGTGATTTCCTCTCGGGTGATTGGAAGGCGGAGAGCCCTGTGGGGCGTCTCCTGGTGGCGTGGAGCTTCGGGATTGCACAGGTAACCAGGAAGCTCCCAGCGGTCCGCAGACTTTCGACTCGCGGGCCGCGACGAGATCATTGGGCCAGCGGTGGTACTCGTGCAGGGGGTACTTGAGCATGCGGTCCGCGTTGCGAGCCGGAATGAGGCACCACGGCAGCCGCGCGTGCGTACGATGGCGCGTCAGAATTGCTGCGGGGTGCGCGTGCCGGCGCGTGCGACACACTCTCACTCCAGGTGAAGTGCTCATAGACGCCCGTCCAGTACGCGCCGAACGCGAAGCCGAACAGCAGCTCTTCCACCGGAATGCCAACGATCAATCCCCCACGGAGCGCGGCGAGATTCCACACTTCGGCGATGTAGCCCGGCGTGATCACGCGCAGCCCCAGCATGAAGACGCCATAGAATCCCAGGAAGAGAAATGCGCCGATCACCGTCTTCCGCAGGAGCGACGGCCGGCAGATGACAGACGCGATCGCGCTCAGGACGAGGCTCACGAGGGACGGATAGATGGGGTTCCACGGCAGGAGATACAGCGGAACGAATGACACGAGCGGAACGAGGAGCGCCGCGAGATGGAACCGGTGCAGCGGCGCGGTGCGCGTCGCGGGGCTGGCCGGAACGAGGTGCTGCCTGGTAATGGTGTGGTACAGCGCCGTCCCGATACCGCCAATTGCGAAGGCAAAGATCACGCTCTCGATGTCGAAGCCGGTACGGCGCGCCAGCTCGAAGAGACTGGGCGGGTTCCAGTACTCCGGAACGAAAATCGGTTCCGTGAGGCCGAACAGGGCCGTGACTGCGCTCGCGCGCCACATCACTCCGCGAAGCCGCGGCGTGACGACATACAGCGCGAGCCAGGGCACCAGGAACGCGCTCGACCAGATGAGCCAGACAAAGTGATGATCCACGTGTCACAGCCAGCGGCTGAGGGTTCGCGTTGTCGCGCGCCAGCGCGTGCGACGCCCGCACCAGTTACGGCGACTCAGGATATTGAAGGCCCTTCCTGAAGATTCCCGGAAGACGGCGTGAAAACCCCTTTTTCCGGCCGCTTCCCCGGGGCGCGTGTCATCACCGCGCGCCTCACCCCCCGTTCAGTCTTTCTTCAGGCTCGTGGCCCAGACTTGCGGAGAACCCTGTTGGCTTCCCTCCTGTGCGGCGTCGATACGCGGTTCAAGCAGCAGTATTCTTTCACACCCCGGCACCCGCCGGGCCGCGGAGCCACGCATGAGTGACAGCTATGAATCGATCATCGTCCCGCTCGACGGCTCGCCGCTGGCTGAGCGCGCCATCCCGTTCGCGCTCGCCATCGCCCGGCAGGCGGGTGCCGGTGCGCACATCGAGTTGGTCCACGTGCACGAGAAGGGCACGCTCGCCCCGAATGCTCCGATGGTCGACACCACCTGGGAGAACGAGCGAGCGGCGGAGATGAGTGGCGCCATGAGCGCGCTGGCCGAACGGGTCGCGAGAGAATCGGGCGTTGCCGTCACCGCTGTCACGCTACGGGGCCCGACGGCGTCGTCGATCGTGCGACACTCAGTGAATGTCGCAGCGGATCTGATCGTGACCACGACGCATGGGCGGAGCGGGTTCAGCCGCGCCTGGTTCGGGAGCGTCGCCGAAGAGGTGGTTCACTCGGCTCCGACGCCTGTGCTTATCGTGCGCGAGGGCGAGCGGGACGGGGCGGTCATCACGGAGCCGCTCTTCCGTCGCGTCCTCCTGCCGATCGACCGGGCCTCGTCCGGCGAGGAGGCGATGCAGCGCGCCCGCTCGTTAGGCGGGAACGGCGCTGCGACGTACACGCTGTTGACCGTTGTCACGTCATTCACCGTGATGCCCTCGCCCTACCTGGCCGTGGGTGTCATCGAGGAAGCCGGTGACTTTGCGCGCCGACGCGACGAGGCCGCGGCGGTCCTCGAGGCCATCGCCGCGCCCGCTCGCGCCGATGGCGCAACGGTGAACATCCGCGTTGTGTCGGACTCCCCGGTCGCATCTGTCATCCTCAAGGTGGCGGAGCAGGAGGCCGACCTTGTCGTGCTGCCGGCGCACCCGGACGGTGCCTTCTCGCGGGCGTTCCTTGGCAGCGTGGCGGACAAGCTGATACGCGGCGCCACGGTCCCGCTCCTGCTCTTTCGGGCACCCGCTCGCGACGGCGCTCCGGCGCTTGCGATGGCCGGCGCAGCCGACAGACACAAGTACTTTCCGAACCACGAGTCCATTTGACCGTTGCCGTCAGCCCATGGGCTGATCGGTGCGATCGAGTGGATTGTGGTCGCCGTGACGCTGGCGGAACTCGCATGGGTCACGCGCGGTCACGCGCGGTCGCGGCGATTCGCGCGCGCGTCCGATGCTTCCAGCGACGTGATCAACGCGAGGCCAGACTCACGCGCATCACCTACTCCATCGGCCGCAGCCGACTCACCACATGTCAAGCCGGAAGTGGAAGACGGACCGTCGCGCTGGTCCCTTGGCCGAGTGCGCTGGACAACACGACTTCTCCACCGTGCTGCCTCGCGATCCATAACGCGATGGACAAGCCGAGGCCTGTGCCACCCACTCGCCGGGCGCGCGCTGGATCCGCACGATAGAAGCGCTCGAATACGCGCGGGAGATCGGATGCTGCGATGCCGATTCCAGTGTCGCGGATCTCAATCTCCGCGTTCTCGCCGACACGACGGATGGCGACAGTGATCCGGCCGTCATCCGGAGTATACTTGATCGCGTTTTCCACGAGGTTGAGGATGAGCTGCGTGAGTCGATCTGCGTCGCCGAGTATGACGATGGGCTCGAGTATCACGATCTCCAGGCTCCGATGTCCCTTGAGGTGACGAACCTCGCCGAGCACGTCCATGACCACCCGGTCCAGATCAACCGGCTCGCGGCGCGTAGGCACACCGACGTCCGCGCGCGCGAGCACGAGCAAGTCCGCGACAAGCCGGCCGAGGCGCGCGGCCTCGGCGTGCGCGTCGGTCACGGCTGCCTGACGCTCTTGCTGGGACATCGCCGGTTGATGCGCCAGCAGTTCGAGGTTGGCCTGGATTACCGCGAGTGGTGCGCGCAGTTCGTGTGACGCATCGGAGACGAACCGCGCTTGCGACGAGTGAACGCGTTCAAGGCGCTCGAGCATCTCGTTGAATGTCTCAGCCAACCGGCCAAGCTCGTCGCGCGGACTCTCGGCGGGAACGCGCTGCGAGAATGCGCCGGAGCGCGCGATGGTGCTGGCGGCCTCGGTGAGCACGCGCACGGGTCGCAGCGCCCGCCCGGCCAGTAACCATCCCGTTGCGAACGTCACGACGTTGCCCGCGAAGGCCAACAACATCATGAAGTACCAGACACGCTTGAGCGACGTGTCCACGGACGAGAGCAGGGCCGTACCCACTGCGTAACGCGCGGCACGGCCGTCAGGAAAACCCGATTGATCTACTGGGAGCACATAGACACGCCATCGCCGCGTCCCGTTTTCGACGAGACCAAACACCCCGCGCGCGGAGGCCGTGTGATGGATGGCCGGTGCAAGCGCGACGAGCCACCCATACGGCGTGCGCGGAGGACTGGCCATGATGCCGCCGGGATTGACGGCGGGTCTGTCGCTCGCGGAGGGGGCGCCTGACTGCGACTCTGCCCGCAACGCGCTTCCGGTCGAGTCATAAAGTGCGACGCTGACGCCAAGTTCGTCCGCGCCCGCGAGAACCCGCGCGCGAGCGGCGACGGTCGCGGCGCCCGCGTACTCGCCAGCGACGTGGCCCGTCACGCTCCGAACGCGGTCGTCGAGTTCGTCGTACTGCGTGCGACTTGCAACCGCGTATCCGTAGAGCGCCACCAGCAGCACAACGCTGCAGATAATGCCGCCACACCACACGGCGAGGCGAAGCCTGAGGGAGCCTCTCATGATTCCGCCTTACATCCTGCGTGCGGCGGCAGCGTCCACCTGCCGCGCGCGCTCAGGCCACAGCCGCCGAGGGCTCGCGCAGGGCGTAGCCTGCGCCGCGGGAGGTGTGGATGAGCCGAGCTTCTCCGCGCGACTCGAGTTTCTGCCGCAACTGCTTGATGTAGACTTCGAGCACGTTCGAGCCGCCCTCTATCGCATAACCCCAGACTCGATCCATGAGGAAATGCTTTGGCAGGACGCGACGAGGGTGCAGCAGGAACTGGAAAAGAACCTCGTATTCGGTTGCCGTCAGCGCTATCTCGTGTGTGCCACGTTGGGCGCGCCGGAGGCCGGTGTCGAGTGTCAGGTCCGCAAAGCGCAGCACCTCAGCGCGATCGGCCGTGCGCCGCCGCAGCAGCGCTTTCACGCGAGCTGCGAGCACCTGGAAGCTGAACGGCTTGACAACGTAGTCGTCCGCGCCGCGCTCCAGCCCCTTCACCTGGTTTTCGGGCTCATCGCGCGCGGTCAACATGAGCACCGGAAGTTCCGCGTCAGCGCTGCGGAGACGCGCCAGCACCTCGAAGCCGTCGAGCTCGGGAAGCATGACGTCCAGGATCACGAGGTCCGGTGCACGCTCACGGGCAAGCGTGAGCCCATCCCGGCTCGAATTCGCGATTTCTACTCTGTAGCCCTCGTACGCGAGTCCACGCTTGAGCGTGCTCGTCAGCAGTGCGTCGTCGTCGATTACGAGAATATGATGCACGCTCCCATCCTCCTTGCGGACGCGCTCGGCGGGCCGCGTAACACTTGGCGACGGATGGCAGTCAAGTCACTCAAGCTCGGCGAACGGCGATTGTGAGTGCAAGAAGGTGTCCAGACACCGCCTGTCAGTGCGATCCCGACTACCAGCGATTCAGCCCGCATTCACGAGGCACTCATCTCGAGGAGCCATGTTGGATGCCTAACCGTGTGGCAGAGCGCGGACACGCCACGTATTTCGCGAGCGCGCAATGCCGCGTGACCATTGCGGTCCGTTCGATGACACCGAAGGACAAGGAGAACACGTTCATGCAATGGCTCATAACAAATTGGCTCTGGATAGTGGTCGGCATCGCCTTCGTCTCCATGCACGCGTTTGGACACGGCGGACACGGCGGACACGGCGGACACGGCGGACACGGCGGACACGGCGGCACCAAGCCGTCACAACGCAACGCGGATGATGATGGGCTGGAGCCGGCGGGTACACGTCCTGACAAGGGCACCGGCGGACACCAGCACTGACCGATTCGTTCCCCATGACTGCGTCACACCATCAACAAGAGACGGACAATGCTGAATCTGAAAGTCATGAGCTGGTCGTTAGGCCTGTTGGCCGCCATCAGCTTCGTGGTCTGCGTCATCTACGGCTTGATCGTGCCGCCGAGCGTTCACGGCATGGCTGGGGTTTTGGAGGGTGTATTGCCGGCGTTCAAGTGGCTGACGCTCGGTGGATTCGTGCTGGGGCTGATCGAGAGTTTTCTCTACGGCGCTTTCGCCGGACTCGTTTTCGTCCCAATCCACAACGCGCTTACACGTCGCTGGGTTCTGGCTTCCACGCACGGAGCGCAATAAGACGGCATCGCGCGATGACCTGTGGCCGTCCATGCGGTGATCAAGGCGCTTAAATGGCGGAGTCTTCAAATGCGACGATCCAGGGGTATCGAAACCCGCTCTTTGTCCTGCCATTCGATCACCGCGCGTCCTTCGCGCGCGGGATGTTCGGCTGGAGCGGCGCGCTCAATGCGGAGCAGACGGCGCGGATCACCGCGGCCAAGCGCGTGATCTACGACGGCTTCACAGCCGCAGTGAATGGCGGTGTCGCACGGGAAGCGGCCGGCATTCTCGTCGACGAGCCATTCGGCGCCGGCATTCTGCGCGATGCGAAGGACAGCGGGGTTGTCACCTGCGCGCCGGTTGAAAAGAGCGGGCAGGACGAGTTCGATTTCGAGTTCGGGGAGGACTTCGCGCAGCATATCGAAGAGTTCGCACCCACGTTCTGCAAGGTGCTGGTGCGCTACAATCCCGACGGCGACGCGGCCGTAAATCGACGACAGGCCGCACGGCTCCAGCGCCTCTCCGAATATCTCCGCGGCGGAGCGTCCAGATACATGTTCGAACTGCTCGTGCCCCCCACCGCCGCGCAACTGCAGGCGCTCGACGGTGACACGCAAGCCTACGACCGTGAGCTCCGCCCCGCGCTCATGGTCCGCGCGATCCACGCGCTTCAGGACGCTCGCATCGAGCCGGACGTCTGGAAGGTCGAAGGGCTCGACCGCCGGGAACAGTATGAACGCATCGCGGCTGCGGCACAGCGCGATGGACGCCACAATGTCGGGTGCATCGTCCTCGGCCGCGGAGAGAACAAGCAGCGGGTACGCGGCTGGCTCTCGACCGCGGCTGGAGTGCCAGGGTTCATCGGCTTCGCGGTGGGGCGGACCACCTTCTGGGATCCGTTGGTCGCCTTTCGCGATGAGACGATCGCGCGGGCAGAGGCGGTGGCCCAGATCGCCCGTCGATTTCGAGGATGGGTGGACCTGTTCGAGCAGGCGCGCATCCACGTCACCTGACAACGGAATTCAGGAGAATCTCATGACCTCGCCGAGCATTGTGCCACCCGCAGCGGATATCGGCGTCATCGGCCTCGCGGTGATGGGCGAGAACCTCGCTCTCAACGTCGCGGACAGCGGCTATCGGGTAGCGGTATGGACACGCACTGAAGGCAAGGCGGGGAAGTTCGTTGAACGGCATGCCGACCAGACTCGGTTGGTTCCCGCGCGCACGCTCGAGGAATTCGTTGCGGCGCTCGCCGCGCCGCACCGCATCCTGCTGATGGTCAAGGCCGGCGCACCGGTTGACGAAATGCTCGATAAGTTGGCACCGCTCCTTGTGCCCGGCGACGTGGTGATCGATGGCGGCAATTCGTTTTTCGCGGACACACAGCGGCGCGAGGCGGCGATGCGTGCGCGCGGGGTGCACTTCGTCGGGATGGGCGTCTCGGGCGGCGAAGAGGGCGCACGATTCGGCCCGTCGCTGATGCCCGGTGGCGCGCGGGAAGCGTACGACCTGCTGCGGCCGATTCTGGAGTCCATCGCCGCGAAGACCGAGTGGGGCCCCTGCGTCACGTACGTCGGGCCGGACGGCGCCGGCCACTTCGTGAAAATGGTGCACAACGGCATCGAG
>JBKJKH010000437.1:0-5107 GCA_046597595.1 Gemmatimonadaceae bacterium | reverse complement strand
CTCGCGCTCTCGACGCATGGCGCGAAACTGGGGGTGCGCTACGCGGTGGACAGTTCCCCGGAACCGGTTACGAATGTCATGGCCAATATCGCGGAACTGGGGATCGTGGCTTCACTGGCGGTGTCGATCTGGCATCATCCCTACATCTCGCTCGCTGTGGCGCTGCTGCTGCTTGCATTGCTGATCCTGCTCGTGGCGAACATTGCGAAAACCATTCGCCGCGTCCTGACGGGAGGCCGCAGGCACTCGCGGCCAGTTAGCCTGTAATGGATCGCGCGATTGCGCGGGCGGTTATGGCCTCATGTGACCCACTCCACGCGAGTTCTCCATTCCGCAGGACAAGCACTTGAGGAGATTCATGACGCACGGACGCTTTCTGGGCGACATACAGCGAGAGGGGACGCGAAGCGAGCACATCCACGACATGAACCGCGTGATCCGGATGGTCTTTTTCGAAACGACCGAGTTCGAGCATGGCCCAGTGGCTGATGGGACAGCGTGCGCTGTGCTTCGCCACAATCGCCAGGGGCTCGGCGAACAGAGCGTCGATTTCGTCGGTGCGGGTCAGAGTCTTCATGTTGTGGTGCAAGATCAACTTACGGGCCGCGGCGCCGCTAGTGACTCAAGTCCCGGCGAACCCGGCCGATGCTCTTTCATAAGACCCCTACGGACCAACAACGAGAGACACCAATGGCGATGCTCGGACTGGCTCAGAGACGAAGCGCGCACAACATGACACTGCGCCGTCGCAACACCGCGCCGATCATCCTCATCGCCGAGGACGATCTGGTCATGTCGACGCTGCTCAGCGACTTCCTGCGCTCGCGGGGGTTCGCCACGCTCGTATCGGTGGACGCAATGCAGACGGTGATGTACGCGATGCGGTCAGAGCCTGTGTTGGTACTGCTCGACGTGAACATGCCCGGCGGAACCGGCATTCACGCCCTCCAGAAGCTGCGCGCCAATGTGAAGACGGCCAAGCTCCCCGTGATTGCCATCAGCGGCAATACCGACCTCGAGGTGAAGAAGAAGCTGTACGATCTCGGAGTCGAAGTGTTCCTGTCGAAGCCCGTGGATCTCGAGATGCTGCACCAGCGCATCCGCGGCCGTCTTGATGCGCTCGAGGCCACCTAGGGCGTGCAGCGGACATTTGCCGGGCTGGTTCGAGGGAAAGTGCGGCGCTATCACGGATCGGGCGGATAAGGCTGAAACGGCGCGGAGGAACAGCGAAGGCCTGAGCGAATGACCCGCATTCCTCCCTCGCTCGCAAATTACGATTCGTGCATTCATCAGGTAACGGTTGGCCAACGCGTTCGTCCGCGTTGTCCCGTCTATCCCTTAATTATTCAGCGTGGCCGCCTGCGTACAATCATCATTTTCTCAGCAACCTGCGTTCGCATCACATCCGCCGCTTCACACGGCTCGTTGGTTCGGCCGTGAGGGGATCCTCCGGCCAGTAGTGCCTGGGATATCGTGCGCGTAACTCCTTTCGGACTTCGAAGTACGCGCCCCGCCAGAACCCTGCGAGATCGCGCGTGACCTGCATGGGCCGGTGCGCGGGCGACAGCAGGTGCAGGGTCAGCGGGATGCGTCCCCCGCCGATGCGCGGCGTGTCTTCCAGTCCGAAAAGCTCCTGAAGGCGCACCGCGAGCACCGGCGTGTCGGGCTGCGAGTAGTCGATGAGCACCCGCGAGCCGGTTGGCACCTCGATGCGTTCAGGAGCGAGTTCCTCCACGCGACGGCGGTACTGCGGTGAAACGAGACTCAACAACGCATCCGCCAGCGGCACGCGCTCGAGTTCCGCGCGCCGTCGCGCGCCGTTCAGGAAGGGAAGCAGCCACTCCTCAAGCGCAGCGACGAGCGCGCTGTCCGAGACATCGGGCCACATGTCAGGGTCGAGCAGGTGAAGAAAGGCGAGGCGATCGCGCGTGCGGGCGGCGTCCTTCGTCCAATGCAGAACCGCCAGGCCATGTCGTCGCACCGCGTCGAGCAATGCGCGCGCGACCGCTTCCGCCGGGGGCGCAGCGAGTGTGTCATCCGTCAGGACGATGGCGCCGAGGCGCGTCTGGACACGCGCGCTGACCTCCTGCGCCGCCTCGTCCCATTCAACGACCGCGATGCGCTCCACCTGATCGCCGTACCCGGCATCGAGGTGCGCGCGTGAAAGGTGGGCCGCGAGAAAGATGCGCGACTCCGGCCGCCGGTCGTCCATGTCTGCGACGACGAGGAACGCTTCCGATTCCAACCCGCCACCAGCCGGAATCAGTGCCCCCCTTCCGTTGCGCAACACGTATCGCGGCTCGCGTCCCGGCCGGCGCATGGCGATGCGATCCGGGTACGCCAGCGCGAGGAGCAGACCGGTGTCGTGTACGTCGCGCGTCCCGGCATCTACTCCGAGTCGCTCCAGCAAACGCCGCGACTCATCCCGCGCGCGCTGTAGACCTCCGCGATGGATCTCTACGCCCGCACCCGCGTGACTGCTGCGCATTGCCTCGACGCGCAGTTGAAGGTCGATTGGCGTGACCTCGTCACCGGTGCGCCGAATAAAGTCGCGATCGCCGAGCAGAGCGGCGATGTCACATGCAGTACCCGCCATGCCGCGATCACTGCCCGCAATCATCATGTGCGCGAGACGGGGATGGACGCCGAGCGAGGCCAGTCGGCGCCCATGAGCGGTGATGCGGCCATGACTGTCCAGTGCCTCGAGCTCCGCCAGCAGCATGCGCGCCTGTGCGAACGCGCCGGCCGGCGGGGCATCGAGCCAGCGCAGCTCAGACGGATCGCGCACCCCGGCCGTCGCAAGGTCGAGCGCGAGAGGCGCGAGGTCGGTCTCGAGGATTTCCGGTGCCCGGTGCGGGAGAAGGTGGGCATCTTCTTCTGCAGGCCACAGCCGGTAGCAGATTCCGGGCGCGGTTCGGCCCGCCCGTCCGCAGCGCTGTTCGGCGGAATCACGCGAGACGCGCACGGTCTCGAGCCTGCGCATTCCGGATTGCGGCGAGAAGCGCGCAACGCGCGCGAGCCCGCCGTCAACGACGATATGGACGCCTTCAATCGTGAGGCTCGTTTCCGCGATCGACGTCGCGAGCACAACTTTCCGCGCGCCTCGGGTGGAAGGTGCAATCGCGCGGTCCTGCTCCGGTTGCGGCAGCGCCGCATAGAGCGGGTAGAGCGTCACGCCCGTCGGTAACGTGTCGCGGAGTGCGCGCTCCGCACCGCGGATTTCGGCTTCGCCGGGAAGGAACGCGAGAATGTCGCCCTCGTCGTTGGCGAGCGCGCGGACGATGGTGGAGGCGACGGCAGCAGCGACACGCTCCACTGGTGGGCGTGGCAGGTACCGCGTGGAGACGGGGAACACGCGTCCGGGCGCGCGAATGCTCGGCGCATCGCCCAGCAGGACCGCCACAGGTTCGGCCGCAATCGTGGCCGACATCACGAGGATGCGCAGCTCCGGCTGCAGCAGCTCCCGCGCTTGAATCGCGAGCGCGAGCCCGGCATCGGCGTGGATGCCCCGCTCGTGGAATTCGTCGAAGATCACCGCACCGATGCCTTCGAGCGAGGGGTCCTCGACGAGCATGCGTCCGAGGACGCCTTCCGTGACCACCTCGATGCGTGTCTTCGGCCCGACGCGCGTGTCGCCGCGCATGCGGTAGCCGACCGTGTCGCCGACCCGCTCGCCTAACGAGCGCGCGATGAAGGTCGCCGCTCCGCGCGCGGCGAGGCGCCGGGGTTCCAGCATGACGATACGCCGGAACTCGAGCCAGGGCTCGTTGACGATGGCGAGGGGCACGCGCGTCGTCTTGCCGGCGCCGGGCGGTGCGACGAGCACGGCGACGCCCGGGTCGGTGAGCGCCGCCCGCAGGGATCCGAGCACGCTCTCGATGGGCAGCATGTGTACTGGAATCTACGCGAATTCCATAGTCGGGAAAAATGGCCGCTGGCACGGGACAGGACGCTCCACAGCGCGCGGGAACGGTGCCATGCGCCGCACGTCCGCGCACAAGCCTTCACGGTGCTCGCCGCCATCCGTTCTGCCGCTGTGCTTGGAGTTCAGGCCTACGACGTCACCGTCGAGGTGGACGTTGCGCATGGACTGCCGCAATGGACCATCGTTGGCCTGGCGGCGGGGGCGGTGCGGGAAAGCCGTCAACGGGTGGGTGCCGCGCTCCTGAACGCCGGGTTCACGATGCCGCCGCGGCGCGTGACAGTCAATCTGGCCCCGGCAGATATCCGAAAGGAGGGCACCGCATTCGACCTGCCGATTGCGCTGGCATACCTCGCCGCAACGGGCCAACTCGAGCCGACACTCGTCGAGAATATTCTCGCGCTTGGAGAGCTGGGCCTCGACGGCAGCATCCGTGCAGTGCGCGGTGTACTTCCGGTTGCGGCGCGGCTTGCACAACGTGGCACGCCAGAGAGCAAAGACCTGGTGCTGATAGTGCCCGCACCAAATGCGGGCGAAGCCGCGCTCGTCGAGGGCGTGAGAACCACTGCGCCAGCGTCGCTCGGTGAACTCGTGTCCGCGCTTCAACGCCGCGACCTTCCCCCTCCCGCGGGTGTGGAGCGGGCGACGCACGTTGCAGACGCGGATGCAGATTTTGCGGATTTCGCAGATGTCGTTGGACAGGAAACAGCCAAGCGCGCGCTGGAAATCGCCGCAGCGGGCGGCCACAACGTGCTGCTCGTCGGGCCTCCAGGAGCAGGGAAGACGATGCTGGCGCGCCGCCTTCCAGGCATTCTTCCCGCGCTCTCGCAGCGGGAAGCGCTGGAGGTTCTCGCCATTCATTCCGTTGCGGGCACGTTACCGAAGGCTGTCACGCTCCCCGTCACGCGCCCTTTTCGCGCGCCACATCACTCTATTTCCGCGGCGGGACTCATCGGAGGGGGTTCGATACCGCGCCCCGGAGAAGCGAGTCTCGCACACTTCGGTGTGCTCTTCCTCGACGAACTCCTCGAATTCCCGCGCATGGTCCTCGACGCGATGCGACAACCGCTCGAGGATGGCAGCGTCACCATTGCCCGCGCGCATGCGGCGGTGGAATTCCCGGCCCGTTTCACGCTCATTGGTGCGATGAATCCCTGCCCGTGCGGCAAGGCGGGTGATGCATCG
>JBKJKH010000323.1:0-4262 GCA_046597595.1 Gemmatimonadaceae bacterium | reverse complement strand
CGGCACGGGACTGGTGCTGATCCTTCGCTGGTACTGGTGGCGCATCAACGCGTGGAGTGAGATCAGCTCAATGGTCTGCTCCTTTATCGTCGCGGTGTTTGCGATGCAGATCATTCCCCCGAAGTTCGCGGCGGGCGATCCGCGCGCGGATGCATGGGTCATGATCGTGACCGTCGGCATCACGACGGTAGTGTGGCTGGCCGTGACATTCCTGACCCAGCCTGAGCCGCCTGCGGTGCTCGAGGCGTTTTACCGCCGGGTGCGCCCAGGCGGGCCGGGGTGGGCGACCATCTCGACCCGCATTGGGTTCGGGCGCGAGAACATCCCTGGGGGTGCGCTCGCCTGGACGAACTGGATCGCCGGCATCGTGGCCGTCTACTCGACGTTGTTCGGCATCGGGAAGCTGATCTTCGGCCATTTCGCGCTCGGCTTCGGCCTGCTTGCTCTGGCAGGAATTGCCTTCGCATGGATCGCCAAGGGGTTCCGGGCGGAGGAACGCGCGCGGGTGGCGGCTTCGCGCTAACTGGCGCACATCACGACCGCCCGCGTTTCCGGCCTCTGATCTTCGGGATCAGGGCCGCGTCAGCATGGGCTCAGGACCTCTGATGAATGTGTGATGACACTGGACCGGTCGCGTGTCGCGCCCTGGTCCCTGTCATCCCCATTCGCCGAGGCTCACATGTTCGCCGCCAACTACCGCCGCGCCGTGCAGTCCGCGTTCCTGATCGTCGTGACCGCGTCTGCGGTCGGTTGCGCCACGCGTGGCACGACGCATCAGGGCCGCAGCGAGGTCGCATCTCCACCTGCGCGGGATGTGATATCGTCCGAGGAACTCGCCGCGGTGCCAGCAGCCACTGCCTACGAGGCGATCCTGCTGGTGCGGCCGTTATTTCTGAGTCGTCGCGGCTCGATGCACGCTCCCGTCATCATCGTCGACAACATGATGCGCGTCTCGCTCGACGAGCTACAGCGTATCCCGCTCACGAGTGTCAGGGAAATCCGTTTCATGGATGCGGGTCGCGCTACCGTTAGTTATGGAAGCGGATTCACCGGAGGGGTCATTGTCCTGCTCACGCGTTCGGGCCCTCGATGACGCGCGATCATACGCGGGCCGGTTGGTTTCCGCAGGCCCTGGCCCAGCCCCAATCTCGCCAGCAGAGCGAGGAAGCGAGGTTCTTCATGCAACGTTTTCCACGCGGGATTGGCGCGGAGAAAGACAAGTGCTCCCCCGCGTTCGGCGTAGCCCGTCTCGAGCCAGGTGAGCGCGGAATCACGCCGCCCGAGTCCGAGGTGCGTGAGGGCGATGGAATACGGTGATGCGCGGTGCTCCAGATATCGCGCCGTCAACTGCTCAAGCACCGCGCGAGCATCAGATCCGCGACCTGCGCGACCGTAGGCGTTTCCCAGCAAGCCGAGGAGCAGGTGGTTGGGCTGGCGGGCGAGCCCAACCGCCTTTTCGTAAGCGGCGACGCCCTCGGCGTACCGGCCCTGGGCGACGTACGCCTGAGCAAGAAGGCTGTATCCGGCCGGGATCTTCGGATCAAGCGTGATTGACCTGAGCGCCTGGCGCGTGGCATCCGGATATCGGTCCGCCGCCATGTATGCGGAGCCGATGGCGTGGTGGGTAGAGTAGTCCCCGGGATCCAGCGTGCGCGCGCGAGAGAAAGCGGCAAGGGCCTCCGCATGCCGACTCTTCGCGACAAGAATCCATCCGTACTGGAGGTGGGCTTCGGCGAGCATCGGGTCGAGGTCCAGCGCCCGACGGACGGCGTCTTCCGCTCCCACCAGATCCGGATCGTAGTAGAACCGGGTATGAGCCAGCGCGAGATGTGCCAGCGGCTCGAGCGTGTCGAGCGCCAGGGCCTTCTGCGCGGCTGCCCTGCCGCGCTGGTACGACTCCGCCGCCGAGAGCGCTCCCGGCGGAGCGAAGTATCCACTGAGCACGTACGCCTCAGCGAGGCGCGCATACGCCGCCGTGAAACCCGAATCCAGTTGGACGGCACGCAGGAGCTCGGGGAGCGCGCGCTGCGTCTCGCTGCGATGGAGATGGTATACCCCTCGCAGATACGCATCGTGCGCCGACGGGTTCACCGTGTGGCGCCCGGCAAGAGATCGGCGTGCAGCAAGTGTCGGCCGCGCCCCGGCAGCCCGCGCAATCGCAAGAGCGACGTCGCCCTGTAGTGAAAGGACATCCTCGACGTCGCGCTCGTGTTCCGACGTCCAAAGCGTCGCGCCCGTCTTGCCATCCGTCAGGGTCGCCGAGATCCGCATGCGGGCACCAGTTCGCTGGATCGCGCCATTCACGAGGGCATCAACACCCAGCTCGCGAGCGATTTCCTGCGAGGACTTGGACGTGCCCCGGTATCGCATCACGGTGGCGCGGGGCATAACCCGGGAGAACGCACCGAGGCGGCTCATCTCAGTGATCATCGCGGCGGTCATTCCTTCGGCCGCGTAGGACTCGCGTCCATGCGGGGAAACATCTTCGAATGGCATTACCGCAATCGAGCGAATCCCTGCGGGAACGGAGCGCGCGGCGCTGCGAACGTAGACGAGTCCACCAACGCCCGTAAGCAGAGCCGCACTCAGTACCGTGACTCGGGCGATGCGCCCAAAACCTGGTGTGTGCCTCGGCAACAGTCGCGCAGGATGTTCCGGTGAGGGGGGCGCTGGATCCGTGTCGAGGACACTTGCCTCGGCCTCCCGGACTACGGCCTCTCGCTCCGCGCTCGCTACGGGACCAACACGACTCGTGCGGCGCCTGATCGCGGCGACAAGCGCCTCCGTATCTGGCGACGGCTCGATTGCGCATTCGCTGCGGAGGCGTTCCGCAAACTGCGAGTAAATCTGCATGACACCGCTGCGATCGCCGAGTTGATCCAGTGTCGCCAGGAAGCAGCGCAGCGCCGCCTCGCTGTCGGGTGGGAACGTGAGGGCGCGCCGTGCCCACTGGCACGCAGCGGCCGCATTCCCCCGTTTCGCCTCGGCTTCCGCGAGCGTCCATGCCGCTCGCCGAGCATGATCCATGAGGCGCGATCGCTCGGACGCGGCCCAATCATCGAAGCCCGGCGAAGTCGCGGCATGAAACCCCGTGAGGAAGTCGCCACGGTATATCTCCAGCGCCTCTTCAGGACGCTCCCCTCCCAGCGCCAGCTCGAATGCTGGCGCGTCGCACCACATGCAGTTCGTGTTCAGGGCTAACTCATCATTTCCCCGGGCAAGAACCACGTCGCTGCCCAGTGACCGACGGAGGAAGCGCAGCGCCTGGCTCAGGGCGCCGCGCGCACGAGCCTCATCCGATTCAGGCCAGAAGAGCGCGAGCAGGGTGTCCCGCCGATGCATCGCGCCATGGCGGCCACTCGCGAGGTACACGAGAAGCGCAAGGCGCTTCGGCTGCGCGAGCAGGTCGTGGAGCGCCAACCCGCGGGAATCACGCAGGTCGAGCGCACCCAGGGTACGAAGCAGGAAGCGCGTATCACTCATCGCGGGCAGTCACTTTTAATTCGTGACCTGATGCCTCCTTGGGATGGCCAAGGTACGGCGGGTTGCCCAAAAGAACCATACGCGGGCAAAATGGAGGGTGGATCCGGCCAGGCAGTGTCCGACATGACCTCCCAACCAGTTGAAGGCGACGGCGTAAACCCTTATTCTTCAAGGCAGATATCCGGCGGGAGCTGCCGGTCCCACCTGTGGAGGCAACATGAGCACAATGAACCAGCCCGACGTGATGCTGACCGTAACGCCGGTCGCGTCTGTCGAAGTGCGCAAGTTCATGGATGCAGAAGGCGTGACGGCAGAAAAGGGCGGGCTTCGCGTGAGCGTGCAGCCGGGTGGCTGCAGCGGCTTCAAGTATGGCCTCCTGATCGAGGATGCGGCCGCCGAAGATGACCTGGTGCTCTCCCACGACGGCTTCAGCGTCTTCATCGATCCGTTCTCGGCGCAGTACATCAGCGGCGTGATCATCGACTACACGACGTCAATGCAGGGTTCGGGCTTCACGTTCAAGAATCCCAACGCGACCGGCGGCTGCGGTTGCGGCAGCTCGTTCTCCGCCTGACGCGCGCCCACTCATGACACATTCGGTATCCGGCGCCCGCCCGGGCACCGGCACCGCAAAGGAGGCCCGCCATCCGCATTCGGATCGCGGGCCTTCTCGCGTGCAGCACGGTCGCAGCGGTGCGGCGGAACGCATCCGCACCGTCGTCGTCGACGATCACGAGGAAATCGCGCGCCTGGTGGCCAATCGCATCGCCACCCTGGTG
>JBKJKH010000313.1:0-3903 GCA_046597595.1 Gemmatimonadaceae bacterium | reverse complement strand
TGGCGTTCCACAACCCGCCGCCCGCTGTCCGCCGTGCCGAACCCCGTCTTCTCGAGGCCCAGCGTCTTGAAGATGATTTCCGCAAGCTGGTTCTGCGACGGCTTCTGCATCACGACCAGAATGTCCGCCAGCGTGGCGGAGCGCGACGTGAAGAGCGTGTCCTCTGTCGTGTTGGCACGTGCGCCATCACGCACCTCGATGCCCCGCACACCCAGTGCCTCGCGCAACGCCGCGAGGTACGCACCCGACGGATCGCGGTACGCCACTTCGAGGCGCGCGGTATCGTTGACGGCGATGTCGCCGGAAATACGCACCGTGTTTCCGCTTGGGTCCGACTCCCACTGAAGGTTCGTCCCCTTGTTGACGGCGACGTTGACAATGCTCTTCGCCAGCATCGTCACGGCCGGGTAACCGCGCACAGGAGAAACCGTGTATGACGGCGTGTCGCCAGGTTGCGAGCCGGCGCGCACGCGGATGGTCGCGTAGCCATCATTGAGAAACAGCTCGTCGACGCCCGCGGAATACGCGTAGTCGAGATCATCCCATGCCCAACCGAAACCGAGCGGCGCGTCAGGGAATGCGTTCCCCGACGAGACGAGCTTTCCTTCGATACGGCGAATTCCGCGCGCGGCCAGTGAATCCGCGAAGGCGAGCAACCCGCGCATGGCGTCGCCCATCACGTTGTCGCTGATCGTGGGGTCGCCACGACCTACGACTGCGAGGTCCCCGTCGAGCACCCCGTCGCGGAGCGGACCACGCGCCACAAACGTCGTGCGGAAACGGAAGTCGGGACCGAGCTGTGCGAGACCCACCGCACCGGTGATGAGCTTCTGGTTCGACGCAGGCATGAAGAGCTTGCCCGCGTTGCGGGAGTAGAGCGTGTCCCCCGTGGACGGATCGACAATGAGAATGCCCCAGTGTGCATTCCGGAACTTCGGGGCACCAACCATCGAATCGATCGACGCGCGCAGCGCCGCGAGCGGCGAGGATGCCGGCGCGGGAAGTGGTGATGATCCGGACGTTCCCGCACACGCGGTGACGAGCAGCAGCAGGGGCGGGAGCAGTCGTCTCACCGGTCGTTGATCTCCATGCTGGCCGACCGCGCATCAGCGAGATCGTCCGGCGTATTCACATTGTGAAACATCATGCGCGGATCGCCGAACGTCCTGACGAGGTCGGCCGGAATGATGTGAACGGTGCAATCATGCAGCGCCTCCATTATCGAGCCCCGCGCGCCCGCATTCAGGCTGCGTTCGATCACCGGCAGCGCCGAGGCGCCATACCACGCACACAGGGGCTCCGGCAGGCCGTCCTCGCCGCACGGCATGACCACGTCGAGACCGTTCTCGCCCAGGCGCCGCAGCGCGCCGAGCAGCGGTGCGTTTGCGAACGGCATGTCCCACGCGCAGACGAGAACATCCGTCCGGGTCTCGCGCATGGCAGCGTGAATGCCCGAGAGTGGACCCGCCGAACTGACGACATCGCGCACGCGCGGCACACCCGGGAGCGCGGCCGCGTCGGAATCACCGATCGCAAGCATGAGCCTGTCCGTCACCTGCTCGAGCGCATCGGCGACGCGCTCGACGATAGGGCGGCCCGCTACCACCGAAAGCCCCTTCGGCTTTCCGTCCATGCGCGTCGCGAGGCCGCCGGCGAGAATGACGCCAGTGCATCGCCTCTGCCAGGTGCTTGCGGAATGCTCCACGCGCGGAAGATGCCAGCCGGTGACGGGAGGCGGTAGAGCGTCAGCCAGGACGGTATTCCACGCTCAGCGTGGCATCTTCGGCGATCCGTACCGAGACGACGTGTGCCGGGCTCGCTTCACGGACGAGCGCGGCGCCGACGCGTTCAAAAATGAATCGTGCGAGATTCTCGCCCGTGGGCATGAGCCTGTCCTCGGCAAACTCCGGAACATCGGTATTGATGTTCCGATGGTCGAAGCGCTCGCGAACTTCGACCGCAAGAATCCGGTCGAGCACCACGAGATCGACGGCGAAGCCGGTGACCGCATCGATCTCCCCTTCGACGGTCACGTCGCACGTATAGGTGTGGCCATGATAGCTCGGCCGCGCGCACAAGCCGAAAACGGCCTCGTTGCGCGCATCATCCCATTCCGGGCGCCGGTACCGGTGTGCCGCCGCAAATGCGACACGGCGAGTCAGGGAAGCTTGCGACATGCAGGGAAGAGTAAGAAGACGAGCGTGAAGAAGCAGGTGGTGTCCTCACTCTCCGCCGGCGTCACCGGTAAAAGAAATACGACGCGCCGAGTGTGAGCCCTGCGTTGTTCGTCCACACATTCCGTTTGTCGTCGCCTACCAGAATTGCTGGTCCCGAGGTGCTCGTGGACGCGAAGTACGACTGTGGATAGCGAATGCGATAGAGATGATTCGTGTAGTCGAGCCGGATCTGCAACCGGCCGCCAGGCGCGTACCGCACTCCTGCACCCATCGAAATGGCAAAGGGGGTGCCGAACTTGAACGCACCTTCGTCGGGCTTGCGGCCCAGGTCCGAGAAGATCCCCAGTCCGCCGGTGATCGTGGGCACAAGCCGGAAGATGCTCTTCCGCCCGGTCAGGTTGGCCGTCAGCCCTATATCAGCCTGGAGCAGTTCCAGGGGTGTTACGCCAAGACTGCGCGTGGCCAGCGGTCGGGTGGGGTCCAGTCGCTCGCGCTCGCTGGAAATTCCCGCAACGCGCGCGTAGAAAGACGCCGGCCCGGCCATGAGCACTTCGTAGCGCACTCCGGCTTGCACGCCGGGGCGCGGCGCTACACCTGCCGGATCGCGATGCGCATTGAAGTACCCGCCGAAAAAGGAAATTTCCTGGCGGAACTCGAGGTCGTTGTACGGGCTGCGGTCGGGTTGGTGCCCTACCTGCGCGGCGAGCGGCGTAGCCGCCAGAAAGCCCAGGAACACAATGCGCTTCACGTCTCTACTCCAGAAAGTCTGAGGTCGATGCCGGTCATCTCCGGCGGCTGTTGTACACCGAGCATGCTGAGAATGGTCGGGCCTACGTCGCACAATGCGCCACCGGATCTCAACGGCGCTGCACCCGCTGGGTCGACGACGACCAGCGGGACGGGATTCGTGGTGTGCGCGGTGTGGGGCCCGCCGGTGGCGGGGTCGATCATCATTTCGCAGTTCCCGTGGTCCGCCGTCACGAGCAGCCGGGCCCCCGCGCGCTCGGCACTCGAGACGATGCGCGTAAGGCAGCGGTCGACCGTCTCCACGGCGCGAATCACGGCCGGCATGACGCCAGTATGCCCGACCATGTCGCCGTTGGCGTAATTGCACAGAATGAAATCATGCTCACGGCTTTCGATCGCGAGGGTGAGGACCTCGGTAATCGCATCGGCACTCATCTCCGGCTTCAGGTCGTAGGTCGCCACCTGCTGGCTGGGCACGAGGCTTCGCACCTCTCCGCGAAAGGGAATCTCCTCCCCCCCGTTGAAGAAGTAGGTCACATGCGGATACTTCTCGGTTTCTGCCGTGCGAAATGTCGAGCGCCCCGCATCCTGGAGCACTTCCGCCATGATGCGCGCCATGGAGAACGGGGCAAACGCGACCGGGAGCGCGAACGTCGCATCGTACTGTGTCATCGTCGTGATGCTGATGCGCGGGCGACCCCGAATATCAAAACCATCGAATGCACGCTGGATCAGCGGACGTACGATCTGCCGCATGCGGTCGGAACGAAAGTTCGTGCACACCACTTCGTCTCCGGTGCGCATTGGTCTCGCGGCAGTCACTTCGCTGGCGATGACCGTGGGCGTCACGAACTCGTCGGTTTCACCGCGGACGTATGCCTGTTCGATGGCTGCGATCGGATCCGCCGCTCGCGGGCCACGGGCCTCCACTGCGGCGCGGTACCACTTCTCGATGCGCGGCCAGCGACGGTCGCGGTCC
>JBKJKH010000284.1:0-5805 GCA_046597595.1 Gemmatimonadaceae bacterium | reverse complement strand
CGGATTCACAGGCGGGTGGTTGGCCACGTGAGTAGTGAGTAGTGCGTCGTGAGTCGTGCGGGTACAGACCGGGATGATTGGTAAGTAATAAACCGGCATGATGGGTGAGCTGGCAGCGGCGGCTTCACATTTGGGCATCCTCCGGAGGTGCCCATGCCGTGGCGAGAGAGCTCCCCCATGTCTGAGCGGTTAGCGTTTGTGACGGCGTGCCTGAATCGACGTGAGCGCATCGTCGAGATCTGCGCGCGATTCGGGATCAGTGAGAAGACGGGCCACAAGTGGCTCAAGCGATTTATGGAAGCGGGGCCTGGGGGGTTGTCTGACCGCTCCCATGCTCCGCACGTGATGGCGCACCGGATCATGCCCGAGGTGGCCGCGCGTATCGTCGCGCTGCGACGGCGCTACCCGCTCTACGGCGCGCAAAAGCTTCGCGACTGGCTGGTCCAGCACGAGCCGACGACGCGCTGGCCGGCAGCGAGCTCGATTGGCGAGCTGCTCGGGCGCGCCCAGTTGATCACGCCACGGCGCCGACGCCGAGACCCGATGCACGCCGGCCTCGAGCGGCATCGCACGCCCGCCAGCACGCCGAATCAGGTCTGGACGGCGGATTTCAAAGGGGAATTTCGGTTAGGGCGCGGCGCGTATTGCTATCCGCTCACCGTGCTCGATCTCCACTCGCACTATCTGCTGCGCTGCACCGCGTTACTCACCACGGCGGTGGCGCCCACGCGCGCGGTGTTCGTCAAGCTCTTTCGCGAATATGGGCTCCCCCTGGTGCTCCGCACGGATAACGGCGTCCCCTTTGCACAGCCGAATGCCCTCGGGCGCCTGGGATCGCTCGCCTTCTGGTGGGTGCGACTCGGGATCTGCCCGGAACACATCACGCCCGCGCGCCCTTCAGAAAACGGCGCGCACGAGCGCTTTCACAGAACTCTGAAAGCCGGCGCGACGCAGCCCTCCGCGTCCTCTGTCCGGGCGCAGCAAGCCCGCTTCGATCGCTTTCGCCAGGAGTACAACAGCGAGCGGCCCCATGCGAGTCTGCCTGGCCACTGCCCGCCAGCGCGCGTGTATAGCGCGGCCGCCCGCCCCTATCCCACGCGTTTGCCCGCCCTCTGTTATCCCGACGCGACGACGGTCCGCCTGGTCGACAGCACGGGCTACATCAAATGGCGCGCGCATCCGCATTTTCTCTCGAGCAATCTCGCCGGCGACTATGTCGGCGTGACGGAGACGGAGAGCGACCTCGTGACCCTCACCTATGGCGCGCTTGCCCTCGGCGAGATCGACCTGCACACCAACCGGTTTACGCCGCGCGTGCGCTGGCTGGGCTGATGGACACCGCACCGTGTTACCCTTTGAACACCCATCGACCGGACGATGGTCTGGCCGTCCTCTGCAGCTCACCCATCATGCCGGTTTAGAGCTCACCTATCATCCCGGCTGTTCAGAGTCGACCACTCGAGTTCTCGGTACTGAGTACTGGATGCCCTGACGCAGGACTCGAGTGTTCAACTCATGACTCACGACTCAACGCTGACGACTCGAGTGTGTTCCATTCTGAGAAAAAAAGCTCCCCTGGCAGTTCGCCAGGAGAGCTTTTTTCCGTCCCGTCCGTGATGCCTTAGAAGCTGTACCGTACCGAGACTTGTGACCGCCAGAAGTTCGATACGAACTGCGGAATGATGAATTCCTTCTGCGCCGTGTTGAACGTGAAGATCGGCGTGCTGGCGCGGGGGTTGGGTCCCGCCTGCCCGACGTGCGTGAGGATCGGCACATTGCTGTTGCTGCTTGCCTCGGTCACGCGTGCCTTGCCCCAATCCTTATTGAGCAGGTTGCCGACGTTGAAGATGTCCAGCTGAACCGAGAGGCGCTGACCGGAGATCGTCGGGATGTTCTGACGAATCGCGAGGTCGCCCTGCGTCACGAAGGGCTGGCGGCAGGTGTTGCGCTTGAGCAGTTGGCCGCGCTGTTCAGTCAGGCACGGCGAGTTGACGATGAAGTTCTCAAACGCCTGCGCCTGCACTGCTGCGGTCACGGCGGGGTTCGTAGCCGTGGCAGCGATGTCACGGAAAATGATTTCCGTCGGATCCAGCGCGTTGCGCGGAACGTAGAGCAGGTCGTTGCCCTGGCGTCCGTCGCCGTTCAAGTCGCCTGCACCACCGGAGCCACCGTAGACGTAGTCAAACGGCGAGCCCGATACGCCCTGAATGAAGAGCGAGATATCGGTGGTCCAGCCCCCGTTCTGACGCATCCACGGCCACTTGACCGTGTACGACGCATTGCCGATGACCTTGTGGGGCTGGTCGAACAGGCTGGTCCCGAGGATATCGCTGCTTTCCTGCGCGCCCGTGAGCGTGCGCCCGAACTGCCAGTTGGAAATGTGCGTGCTGGACCCGAAGCTCTGCACGTCACGAGCGCGACTGTACGTGTACGCGACCATCGCTTCCCAGTTCGTCACGAAGCGGCGGCGAAGCTGTGTGGTGAGGTTGTACGCGTAGTCCTTGTTCTGGTTCTCGAGGTCAATGGCGGTCGAAAACCGCGCCGAACCACCGTTTGCGATGACCGGAAGCGGGAGGAGTGGATTCGCCTGGCCCCCGTTGCCACGGAGCGTGTCGTACACCACGCGGCCGCGCGCGTCGGTGCCTGTCGCACCGCGGAGGTTGCGGTTGACGAAGAACAGCTGGTTCAGCGTCTTCGAGTACAGGCCTTCCAGTGTGAGGATCATGTCGTACGGAAGGCGGCGGTCATACGCCAGCGTTCCGCGCAACGGCTGCGGAAACTTCAGGTCGCTGGACAGGAAGTTCACGTCGCCGATCGGGTTAAACCCGGAGCCACCGCGGCACGTGGAGACTGCGCTCGGATCGCGTGAAAACGACGGAGCCGGCGCCGTGCTGCCGCTCGTCCTGCAATTGAGGAACGTGATGATGTTGCCAGAGTTCACGTACGCGTTCTCGAGCCAGACGTACGGCGGGGTGCCGACAAAGAGACCCACGCCGCCACGAAGCTGGTTCACCTCGTCGCCCGTCACGTCGAAGTTGAAGCCGACGCGCGGGGAGTACTGAACCGTCGTGCTGGGCACGTCGTCGGTGCGGCGGCCATACGCACTGTCGATGGCCGCGTTGTACAGCGGCTTGTCGATGAACCGGCTGATATCGAACCGCATCCCGCCCGTAAGCGCGAGGCGGGGCGAGACCTGCCACTGGTCCTGCGCATAGAGCGCGGACTGCAGCGCCTTGAAGTAGACATTGCCCTCGTCGCGCAGGAGGATCGACTTGCGGAAGGAGTTGGCGTTCCCCGCAGCGAGGCTGTCGAGGTTGAGGAAGCTCCAGACACCAAAAGAGCTCTGGTTGAACTGGTTGCGCAGGCTCACGTACTCATTCCGCGTGCCGAGCGTGATGGTGTGCCGGCCGCGCGGGATCGTGAAGTTCTCCGTCAGCTCGTATGTATCCGTGTCGAGTTCATTCCCCTGCGAAAACTGGTCGGCGCCGGCGACGATCGACCCGGTGCCCGTTCCAACCTGGAGCGGAACCTGGTTGACGGTGATCTGCGGGAACAAGCTCTTCGGAACGCGCTTCTGGCGCACGCGGTTGTACCCGAGGAAGAACTCGTTCGACGATCCGTTGCTGAAGTTCGAGAAGAGCTGAACGACCGGAGCGTTCTTCGTGTTCTTGAAATCGTGCAGGTTGCCGGTGTAGACCGCGCGCGTCGAAGACCGCCCGTTCTGGTCGCGGATGCGCTCGCCCTGGCTGAAGTTGTAGCGCATCACCAGGCGGTGGATGTCGTTCACGCGATAGTCGAATCGCGCGAACATGTTCGACAGCGGATTCGGCACATTCTGGTACGCCGCGGTGCCCAGCTGAGTCTCGCCAAGCGTCGCCATGATCGACTCGAAACGATCGATGTCGGGCTTGGCCAGCGTCGTGGGATTGACGAACGGGAAACGGGGACGCGTGCTCGAGTCCTGTCCGATGTACGGCCCGCTCAGCGGCGCGTTCTCCTTCTGGAACTCGGGGGCAATGAAGAAGTGGAGCTTGTCCCGAATGATCGGGCCACCAACCGAAAAACCGTACTGCGTGCGATCGAATGGCCTGCTCCGCAGGACGGACGTATCCGCGCCGAAGTCCTGGTTGCGATAGAAGTAGAACGCGCTGCCAGTGATCCTGTTCGTGCCGTTCTTGGTGATTGCGTTCAGCAGGAGCCCGCCGAAGTTGCCCTGCCGAACATCGTACGGGGCGAGCAGGACCTGGAACTCCTTGACCGCGTCGATCGACACGGACTTCGAGTTCACTTCAGCACCGGGCTGGCCGGTAGAGCCGAGCCCGAAGACGTCGCGTTCGGTGGCGCCGTCGATCTGCACGTTGTTCATGCGGTTCGACATACCGCCGCCCGAATATCCCGCACCCGACTGCGACACCTGCGGCGTGAGCCGGATGAAGTCGGTCAGGTTGCGGTTGATCGTTGGCAGGCGCTGGAGCATGGTGTCCGAAACGGTCGACTTCGTGCCGGTGTTCGTCGGAGAGAAGTCCGCCGTCGACGCAGTCACCGTGACGGCGCTGATCGTGACCGCCTGAGGAACGAGCTTGACGTCGACGCGCTGAACGGCCGAAAGGGCGACGCGCAGCCCGGTCTGCGTCTGCGGCGAAAACCCGATGCGCCGGACGGTAAGGGTGTACGGACCGCCGACTTCGAGACCCTGGATGAGAAAACGTCCGCCGGCCCGGGACATCGTCCCCGTCGAGAAACCGGTGGACGTATTGCTGACCTGGATCTGGACGTCTGCGATCCCGTTACCTGCGGGATCAGTGATGGTGCCGCCGATCGCGCCAGTCGTGACGCCCTGTGCCGCGAGTGCTGCCGGAACAGACAGCGAACACGCGAGCATCAGCGTCGGAATCAGACGATGTATGCGCATGGATATTGGGTATGGGGATGCGTGGGATTTGCCCGGACAAAGCTGCGGCCGGATGGACTGATTTGCAAGGAAAACATGCCTGTCCGTGACGGCGCTGATACGGGCCCTTCTTCCAGCCGGACGCCAGCTAGGCGGGGCCCGCGCCCGTTTGCTTTTTCCCGACCGTGAAGTAGTAGACCGGGATGCCCGCGAGGATGGCCACCATCACGCCGATGGTCCCCCACCGGCTCGAGGGGTCAATCAGCGCGTTCCCGAGGAGGAAAATCGCAGACAGGATAAAGATGATCGGGACCACGGGATAACCGGGGCAACGGAACGGCGGGGTAAAACCCGCCTTACGCCGCAGGGGAAAAAGCGCCGCGACCGCCAGGGCATAGAAAGGAATGATTGCTGTCACGAAGGTGTCGGCCAACTGTTCGAATGTCCGCAGCAGCACGAACGCCACGCCAAGCGCCGTGGCAAGCAGAATGGCGACGTACGGCGTCTCGTACTTCGGATGCACCGAGGCGACTTTCTTGAAAAACAGGCCATCGTCCGCCATCGCAAACCAGATCCGCGGCGAGGTCATGACGGAACCTGTCAGCGTCCCGAAGGTGGATAACATCACCGTCACGCTCACGAAAATCACGCCTACCGGTCCGAGCAACCGCTCCGCTACATCGGCAGCCACGAGGCGTGACTTCGAAATCTCCTCCACTGACAACACTGCCATGTAGGCCATGTTCGCAAGCAGATAGATCAGCAGCACGGCGATCGCACCCCAGATCAGCGCGCGTGGCAGGTTCCGCTCCGGATCCTTCACTTCGCCGCCGATGAAGCTCAAATCGGCCCAGCCATCATACGCCCACAGCACGCTCACCAGCGCGAGGCCGAAGGGCGCAATGGAGAAGCTT
>JBKJKH010000282.1:0-2652 GCA_046597595.1 Gemmatimonadaceae bacterium | reverse complement strand
CACGCCGGCTATGACGTGACGCCGGACGGAAAGCAGTTTATGGTAATGAAGAGGGTGGGCGAACAATCGCAAGCCGTCATCGTGCTCAACTGGAAGCGCGAGCTGCGCGAGAAGCTGACGTCGAGGAAGTAGCGGATCCGCGCCACCCAACACGGTCACGAGGAGAGGTCCCGAATGCATATGGCCACGCGAACCAAGCGATGGACGTTGGCAGAGCTGCACCGGTTGCCCGACGACGGCAACAAGTACGAGCTCGTTCGCGGAGACCTGTTCGTGACACCCGCGCCGAGTCTCGAGCACGAGACGATTCTCGCGCGCCTCACCGAAATACTTGTGCCATTCGTCGTAGCGAACGACCTCGGCAAAGTATTCCATCCGCGGGCCATAGTGCGCTTCGATGGTTCCGAGGTTGAGCCCGATCTGATGGTGCGGCGGCTTCATTCCGGCGGAAGTCTCGACTGGGACGACGCACCAACGCCCATACTGGTCGTCGAGGTGCTCTCCAGCTCGACACGACGCCGCGACCTTGGCGAAAAGCGTCGGTTCTACCTCGACGCCAACGTCGCCGAATACTGGATCGTCGATCCCGAAGCGAGAGATGTGCAGGTCGCGAGGCTGGGCGACGACGATCACCGTGCGACCGAGCTGGTCACATGGATGCCGGCCGGCGCACACAAGTCGCTGGTGATCGAAGTGGCCGCGATCTTCGGTTGAGCTTCACACGCGCGGTGTCGACACGGACACACGGTTCTGCGTCGTGCGTTCGGACCGGCGTGCCTCAGCCACCCTTCTTCCCCGGGCCCTGAGCGAATTCTTCGGCACTGACCTTGATGTCTCGGCATATCTGCCGCAACAGAATCGGGGAGATATCGCGAGCGGCGTGCATCGGCACCGTGGTTGCTCGACCATCCGGGTGTCGAAACTGCTTGTGCGAGCCGCGTTGCCGTACTTCGACGAATCCGAGCCGCTCCAGCCGCGCGACAACTTCGCGCGCCTTGAGGACTGGCAGGGACCCCACGTCAGGCCACTCGGACCGTCTGCGTTCCGACGAATTCGGCCTCCAGCTCGGGCTCGCCGTCTTCGAGCAGCATCGCGATTACCTCGCCGAGATTGGCTTCGAGCTCCTCCATCGTCGCACCTTGGCTGTGAGCTCCGCGAAAGCCTGGCACATAGCCGACAAGAAGTCCGGTTTCCCCATCGCGTTCGATAACTGCGGTAAATGATCGCACGGTGTCCCCTCGTCCTCTCCGGGCCTGCGAGCTATTTCGCGCGCGCAACATCTGGTAGCGGATCAGCGCCGGGTTTCACTGCGCCGCACGGATAAATGATGCGACAGGCAAGCCGTGCGCGCCAGCGTCCTGGCCCCGACGATGCGAAGTCTTGGGTGGGGCGTGTGGAGATTCGTTCTTGCCGGCTTGACTCCGGCGTCGTCGACGGCGTAAGACAGTTGCCAGACACCAACCCGGAATCGCTCGCACGTTTCTGGCACTGATACAGATCAGCCATGACAAACACCGACCCACAACCACCCTCCCCTTCGCTGCGCATCGACACGCGTGAGGGAATCCGCAAGTTGCTCGAAGAGACGCGCCGCATCGCCGTGCTTGGCATCAAGCCCGCAACCACAGGGCAGCCTGCCTACTACGTCGCCGAGTACGCGCAGCACGCGGGGTACGACGTAGTCCCGGTGCCGGTGTATTTCCCCGAGATCACCGAGATCCTCGGGCAGCCCGTGTATCGCAGGCTGGTCGACATACCCGGTGACATCGACATGGTGAACGTGTTCCGCCGGGCGCAGGACATCCCGCCACACGTCGAGGATATCCTCGCGAAGAAGCCGAAGTCGGTCTGGTTCCAACTCGGTATCCGCAACGATGAAGTCGCGGCGCGGCTGGAGGAAGCGGGGATCGAAGTGGTGCAGGATCGCTGCCTGCTGGTGGAGCTCAACGCGATCGGGCGCTGACGCTCTCCTGCTACCGCTCCACCCAGATAACGCCTGCGCGCGCGATCCACGTCCACCGGCGCCCGCCGAGTAGTGCGCGTCCCATCGGTGAATCAATCGCAACCGCAGAGTCGGGTGAGGTCACCAGGATTGTGGCGCGCGTTGTAAGCGTCAAAAGTCTGTCACCCGACGTCCGTATCCGCGCTTTGGGCGCGCGAAGAATCACCTGCCGCTTTTTCTCATCGATCGTTGGCGTGAGCGCCGCGAGAAGGTCCGTCCCGATCCGCGCGCGCCGCGCCGGCATCGGCGTGTAGCGCGCAGGCACCCGGCGCAATGACGCGCTGCCGATGCTCACCTCCGTCACGACGCCACTCGCACGTCGCGAATCCACCGCCGACCCGAAGAGGCGCGAGACCTTGCGCCGCGCCCATGCGGTATCGAGCACCAGTCCCGTCGTGGAGGGATCGATCGTCGCGATCAGCGTGTCGACGTCGATGACAATCGGTATGTCGCCGATGCCATCACGCGTCGCCGGCATCAACATCACCACGGCAGAATCGTTCAACGCGACTGCCGGGGCGTTGGCCACGAGATACTCCGCGCGCCGTCGCTCCGGCGCGCTGAGTGGACCCGCAGGAAGCGCCGCGAGCGCGCGGTAGTCACCGAGGGCGGCATACACCGGCGCAAGATCGAGCGCGATGCCCTGCTTG